>CALXFL010000043.1 GCA_944387515.1 uncultured Clostridia bacterium | reverse complement strand
GAAATTTTTCTGGCGGTACTGGTTTGCTGCATAACGGCATCGGCTCCTTAGATTTTTTCGAGAATACGGAGTTTGGCACTCTGACTGCGCCGGTTATGGGAAAGCTCCTCCTCTGAGGGGAGAATGGGTTTACGGGTAATCAGGCGGGCCCGGGGCTTGCGCCCACAGACACAGACCGGAAACTCCGGCGGGCAGATACAGCCCCGGCAGAGCTCCTGGAATTTCTGCTTAACCATCCGGTCTTCCAGGGAGTGAAAGGTAATGATGACCAACCGTCCGCCCGGATTGAGGCAATCAAATGCTTCGTCGATGCCCTGGGAAAGGGCGTCGAGCTCAGAGTTGACGGCGATCCGCAACGCCTGAAAGGTCCGCTTACAGGGGTTCTTGTCCCGGCGTGCAGCGGCGGGCATCGCAGACTTGACAATCTCGGCCAGCTGAAGGGTGGTTGCCACCGGCGCCTTTTCACGAGCCCGGACCAGGGCACGGGCAATGCTGCGGGCGTACCGCTCTTCCCCGTACTCCCAGAGGATCCGGGAGAGTTCCGCCTCGGGGGCATTCGCCACCAGGTCGGCGGCGGAGGGGCCCTCCTGGGACATCCGCATATCCAGCGGCGCATCCTTCAGGTAGGAAAAGCCCCGTTCAGCGGTGTCCAGCTGGTGGGAGGAAACCCCCAGATCCAGCAGCACCCCATCCAGCCCGTCCACCCCTGCCAGGGGCAGCGCCTGACGCATCTGCCGGAAGTTCATCTGGAAGACGCGGGCGCAGGGCCAGGGTGAAAGCCGCTGGGTGGCTGTTTCAATGGCGTCAGGGTCCTGATCCAGTGCAATCAGGGTACCGGTAGTAAGCCGCTTGGCAATCTCGCTGGAATGACCGGCACCGCCGGCTGTTCCATCCAGATACACCCCATCCGGCCGGATGGCCAGACCTTCGATGCACTCATAAAGCATCACCGAAATATGTGAAAAGTCCACCGGAAGGACCCCCTTTCCTGTTTATAATCAAATGACAATCTGTCAGAAGGCAATCTCTGCCATGAGTTTTTCGGCGGCTGCCGGATCCATCTGGGGCTGGAGGGCATCCCATTCGGCCCGGTCCCAGATCTCGCAATGGTCGTCACAACCGGTGATGACCACATCTTTGGTAAGTCCGGCAAATTCCCGGAGGGTCTGGGGCACCACAATCCGCCCCTGCTTGTCCGGTTCTGCTTCCGCCGCCCCTGCAAAGAGGTACCGGCGCAGCATCTTGGCCTGGGAGATAGGGTACTGCCTGAGCTTTTCCGACAGACGCTCAAAGGCCTCCATGGAATAGGCGTTGATACAGCGGTCACCGTTTCCACGGCAGAGAATGAACCGCTCCCCCATTTCATCCCGGAGCTTGGCGGGAAAATTCAGACGCCCCTTGGCATCAATGGTGTAGTAAAACTCACCAAACAGCATCCCGCCACCCCCTTTACCGGGTATTGTGGTCCAATTTCAGGGATTTTTACCCTAAATTCACCACAACACACCACCATAAATTGATTATAAGGGCTTCCCGGCCATTTTGCAACCTTTTTTCAAAGGTCCGGGAAGCCAAATTGTTATTGTTCATAAAAAGTTTACATTCGTCTGCAACTTTTGTACCTTTTGGCAGTCATTTTGTGGTACTTTGATTGTACTACATCAAAGCACAAAAGTCAATCAATCTGGCAGGATTTTCCATTTATCCTGCCCCGAAACGGGAAAAACTCTCAAGGAAATCCTCCGCATCGGCACGGGGAATGTCCTTGACGGTAATTTTCCGCCCCTTTTCACAGCGGAGATGGATCACCACGTCGCAGCATTTGCGCATCCGCTGAAAGAGGGACCAGCGCAGCTCCACCCGGACGATCTTGTCACAGCTCGTTACGGTGGTGTAAAAGGCATAGCCCCAGACGGTGCGGAAGGTGCAGGTGCGTCCCCGCATCTCAATCCCATTGTAAAGGAAGGCGCCAATCTTGACAAAGAGCCACCAGACCGCCGGCAGAATCGCCATCAGTCCCAGGAAGAAGAGCAGCCGGTGCAGGCCCGGCAGCTTCCACCAGCAAAGCCCCAGCACCGCCAGCATCGCCCCCAGCAGGCTCAGCGGCGGGATGAGGTAACGGCTCAGCACATCCTTGGCGGAATGCCAGCCCCGGCCGTAGCCCGGCCGGATCTCCGGCAGGATGAGCCGCAGGCTGTGGTCCAGCTCTGCCTTGTTGGCGGCAGGCAGCAGCACCGCCATTTCATTCTTCTCCTTGCCGTAGCCGGTGCAGTTGATCATGACGGCGCAGTAGCCCAGCATCAGGGTGAGCAGGCTCTGACGCAGCTGAAGGAAATTGATTTTGTTCACTGACAGCTGGTATTCCCTCAGGGTGAAGATGCCGTTGCGGACGGTGAGACGCTCCCCGTCCCGCACCGCCTGGAAGCCCAGATGCCGCACCAGGTTGGAGAGAAAGTCCAGAAGCCAGCCGCCCAAAATGGTCAGAGCGATGACCGCCGCCAGCGGCGGCAGGCCGAAGGCCAGCAGCTCCATCAGCCGGGTCAGGGAGGTGAGCACCCGGTCCTCGATCTCCTTTCCCAGCAGCTTGCCGGTCTGGGAAATCAGGGTGGCGGCGAAGAGCACGCCGGTGAGCGAGTCGGAGGTCACCAGGGACAGAAAGGCTACCGAAAGCGGATTGGGCCGGTAACTGCGGGTGGTTCGGTTGGGCTGAAGATGGCGGCAGGCCACATCGGTGAGCCGGTCGGCATCCCGAAGCCGCAAAAGCAGCGTCAGGTCCGGTTCCCGGCGGCTGCCGGCATCCGTTTCCAGCCGCACCCGGACAATCCGCAGCACCCGCAGGTACCAGGGATGCTCCACCGTCACCGAGGTGAGGGTCTGGTAGGGCAGGTAGCGCTCCTGCTGGAAGATCAGTCCCAGCTGGCATGCCATTCCCTTATCCAGCAGCTGGTAGGTCTCCCGCCGCCAGCGCAGCCAACCGAAGAGCAGAATCGCAAACAGGACCAGCACGTCCTGCCAGACACCGGCTGCCCAGCCCCACACGCCATCCTGAAGCAGGGTCAGAGAGCGGAGCAGCGGCAGCAGAAGCAGCAGGATATAGCTGCTGAAGGCGTGGACGATGATAAAGGGATGCTGGCGGCGGATCTCATACATGGCGTTCCTCCCGAGGCTTCCGGGGAGAGACGGCCCGCAGCAGAGCGGACACCTCCCGCACCGGCAGGAAGGGAATCACCAGCCGCCCGCCCATGGCATGGAGCACCACCGTCCGGGTGCGGGTCAGCACCGAAACCGGATCCTTCATCACCGTCACATACATGACCGAAGAACGAAGCATCCGGCGGCGGTGGAAAAAGATCACCCCACACTGAAACTCCACATACTCCTCTGTGAGGACATAGCAGCAGCTGATGTAGAGCAGCGGCAGATAGAGAAAGGCCGTCAGCACAAAGACCAGGCCGATGAGCCAGAGGGAGCCGTACCACAGCCAGGTCCGGGGCTGAAGCAGCCAGAGCACCCCGCCTGCCAGCAGCGCCGCCACCAGACCGGCGATCCCTTCCCATACCCCCAGCGCACTGCGGGAAAGTCCTTTTTTCGTCATCTGTATCCTCCTTTGCAGCGCCGGGACGCCGCTTCACCGCCATGGTTAAAAGTATAACACCCTTTTCCTGTCAAAAAAGAGGGAAGCCCGTCTCCCCTTGACATTTGGCAGACAGGGGATTATACTGAAAGAAAACGTCACTTCAGGAGGTAACCGCCATGTCAGAACCCATGACCATTTCCTACCTTCAGCGGTATATCCGCTCCAAGGACCACAACCCCGGCCACGAGATGGATTACTTTCTCAAGCTCATCGAGGAGGTGGGCGAGCTGTCCAACATGATTTACAAGGGCGCGCCCCATGCAGAGGGAGACCAGATCAAGGGCAGCATCGAGGAGGAGCTGTGGGATGTGATCTACTACACCCTGGCACTGGCAAACCTCTATGACGTGGATCTGGAACGGTGGATTCCGGTCAAGGAAACCCTCAACAACCGCCGCTACAACCCCGGCATCGTCTTCGGCGCCCCCATTGAGGACAAACCGGAATAACCGGTCAGAGCAGCTTCCGGAAGCCGGCCACCGGATCGTCAAAGCCCAGCTTCCGGTAAAAGGCGTGGGCGCCGGTGCGCCAGGCCGAGGAAACCAGCATCATATAGCCGCAGTCCCGGGAACGAGCAAAGGCCTCCAGCCCCTCTATCAGCAGCCGGCCGGCGCCCAGTCCCCGGGCATCCTCCCCCACCACGACATTCTCAATCGCCAGAAAGGGACGGCAGCTGCCGGTGAGATCCGGGCAGCAAAAGCCGCAGGCAGAGCCCACCAGCTTCTCCCCCCGGAAGGCCCCCAGCAGCAGACAGTCCCCGTCCAGCTGCCGGAGGGCTTTTTTCATGTTGTCCGGGCCGGTTCCGCCCGGCACCAGCTGTTCATACAGTGCCGACAGAGCCGGCAGGTCCCCCTCTCCGATGGGGCGAAGGGTCAGTTCCATGGTCATCTCTCCTCGTTTTCCGGGTCTTTTTCATGCTTCACCAGCCGGGCCAGGCTGACGGCCTCCTGGCCGTAGCGGCTGCGGATCCGATCCACGGCGCCTGCCAGCTGGCGGCGCTTCTGCTGGTCCCCGTCCGCCTCGGGCGGCGCAAAGAGACTCAGCTGGTCCCCCACGTCCCCCTGGTCAAAGCCGGAAGCCGTGACGGTCAGCGCCCGGATGGGCCTGCCGTAGTCCCAGTTCTGGTCCATCAGCGCCATGACTGCCTCGTAAAGGGTTCCGGTCAGGTCGGTGGGCAACCGCAGCGCCTTCTGGCGGGAGATCTGGCGAAACTGGGCGTCCTTGATGGAGACCGCCACCGTGGCGGCCTGCTGGCCGTTCTTCCGCAGCCGCCCCGCCACCCGGTCACAGAGGGCCAGCAGGCTGGACGCCACCTCCTCCCGGCTGTGGAGGTCGTGGGCAAAGGTGCTGCCGTTGCCCACCGATTTTGGCTCGGTGACGGCGTCGCACTCGGCCACCGGACTGTCGTCCTCTCCCCGGGCGCAGCGGCCCAGCTGCGGGCCCATCCGGCCCAGCTTGTCCCGGAGAATCCGGTCATCGCACCGGGCCAGCTCGCCGATGGTGGTAACGCCCATCTTTTCCAGCTGGGCAGCTGCCGCCCGTCCCACATAGAGCAGATCGGTCACCGGCAGCGGCCAGACCAGCTGCCGGTAGTTCTCCCGGGAAATCACGGTGGTGGCATCGGGCTTCTTGTAGTCGCTGCCCAGCTTGGCAAAGACCTTGTTGAAGGACACCCCCACCGAAATGGTGAGGCCCAACTCCTCCCGGACCCGCTTCCGCAGCTGGTCGGCGATCTCCGGGCCGGTGCCAAACAGCATCCGGCTGGCCGTGACATCCAGCCAGGATTCGTCAATGCCAAAGGGTTCTACCTGGCTGGTGACCTGCTGGTAGATGGCGTTGACCTTGCGGGAAAACAGAACGTAGGCGTCCCGCCGGGGCGGCACCAGCACCAGCTCGGGACATTTCTTCCGGGCCTGCCAGATGGTCTCGGCGGTGGCGACGCCATAGGATTTGGCCAGCTCATTCTTGGCCAGAATAATGCCGTGACGGCTTTCGGGATCGCCGCAGACCGCCATGGGCACCTCCCGGAGCTCGGGACGGAAGACACACTCTACCGAAGCGTAGAAGCCGTTGCAGTCGCAGTGAAGGATCACCCGATCCTTCATGACCAGCGCACCAGCCGGACGCCGGCGGCAGCCATGAGCTGGAAGGCCATCAGGTTCATCAGCTCGGCATCGTGGCCGGGGCCGTCGAAGGTATCGCAGAGGTCCACCGGCACCACCACATCCAACGGCAGATTCTCCTGGTTGGCCCAGGCCTTCAGGCCCACCGCAAACTGCTGGATGCAGATGTCGGTGCAGCAGCCGGTGATGATGACCCGATCATAGCCCCGGCAGCAGGGCAGAATATCCGGTGCAAACAGGGCGTTGGTGCTGTTCTTGGGGAAGGTACGGCAGATAAAGGGCGAAAGCGCCGGCACCACCTCACATTCCGCCGTCCCTTCCACACAGTGGGGCGGGTAGCTGGCAAATTCCAGGCAGTCCGCCGGGTGGGTGTCGGTAATGGCGTAGATGTCCGTTCCTGCTGCCTGGCACCGGGCCAGAAAAGCAGCCGTATCGGGAATCCGGGCGGCGGTACGGGGACTGGCAAGCGCCCCCTCTGTTGCAAAGCCGTTGTTCATGTCCACCGTAAAGACGGCGGTGCGGCCGGTGAGCTCTTCCTCTGTCAGGGCGGGCAGGGTGGCCACCGTCTCTTCCATTCCTTCCAGCTGGGCTTTTACCTTATTCCAATCCATAGTGCTGCTCCTTTCCGGCTGCCCGTCCTCCCGGCTGGCCGCCGATGGCTGCCAGCTGCTGATCCAGTCCCAGGGAGAAGGCGGGCAGGAACTTTTCCATAAAATATGTGACCTCGGGCAGGCCGGACTCCTCCAGCGCATCCTGCTGCTGAATCCGGGCGTGGGAAAACTCCCGGCTCCCAGACTGCTCCTCTTGCATACACTTGATGAGGGCCGCCAGACGGTCAGCAGCCTTCAGATAGGGGCGGAGCTCTCCGCTCTCCCCCATGAGCATCGGGCCGTAGACCTCCTGAAGCTCGGCAGGCAGGGAGCAGGTAAGCTGGGCGGCCGCCTCGTCCTCTACCTCCTGATAGAGTGCCCGCAGCTCCGGGCTGTAATACTTGATGGGGGTGGGCATGTCCCCGGTGAGAATCTCGGTGGCGTCGTGATAGAGCGCCAGCACCGCGCACCGGTCGGCGTCCAGCTGCCGGCCATAGAGGGTGTTGCCGATGGTACAGAGACAGTGGGCGATGACCGCCGTGTCAAAGCTGTGCTCAGCCAGGTTGTCGCTGAAGGCGCAGCGCATCATCCCCCACCGGTTGATGAGCCGCATCCGCAGAAGCAGAGCAAAAAAATTGGACATCTCAAACACCTCCCTTGGTTGGTATCATTGTACCAGAAACCCGGGCATTTGTCCAATCCTTCCGCCCTTTACAGGAACAAAGGTAAAATTTTGCTTTGCCCGTTCCCTTTTATAGGGGATTGTGCTATAATATTGTCTACTATATTAGGATGTGGTCTGTCAGGATAGGCTTTCCTGCGGGTTCCGCCGCCGGTTCCATCCGCAGCAGCCCGGTCCGGGACCGGCGAATCTTTAAATGAGGTGACAATTTTGACAACCGAAATTCAACCAGGGCGAAAAGGATACTTTCAGGTATTCTGGCTGGCTCTGCTCATAGGCTTTGTCTTTTTCCTTCCCTTCCTGATTATGGACAAGGGACTCTTTGTCTACTACGGAGACTTCAACGTCCAGCAGATCCCCTTCTACCAGATGTGCCACGACATGATCCGTTCGGGTGAGACCGGCTGGAACTGGTACACCGACCTGGGGGCCAACTTTGTGGGCTCCTATGCCTTCTACCTGCTGGGTAGCCCCTTTTTCTGGCTGACCATCCCCTTCCCCAGCGAAGCAGTCCCCTACCTGATGGCGCCGCTGCTGATGCTGAAAATGGCGGTGGCAGCCGTCACCTCCTTCGGGTATATCAAGCGGTTTGTCCGCACCCCCGGCTTTGCTGCGCTGGGTGCGCTGATGTACGCCTTTTCCGGATACAGCATCTATAACATCTTCTTCAACCACTTCCACGAGGTCATCGCCTTCTTCCCGCTGCTGCTCATCGGGTTGGAGGAATTCGTGGTCAACCGCCGGCGGGGACTCTTTGCCCTGACTGTGGCCCTCAACGCCGTGGTCAACTACTATTTCTTCTTCGGCGAAGTCATCTTCGTGGTGCTCTACTTCTTCCTGCGGCTGGGAGACAAGAAGAATTTCCGGGTGGACATCCGGCGGTTTCTGCTGCTGGCTTTGGAGGCCGTCATCGGCCTGCTGCTGTCGGCGGTGCTGCTGCTCCCCGGCCTGATGGCCATTATGGACAACCCCCGCACCGACAACTTCCTCATGGGCTGGAGCGGCATCTTCTACGGCAATGTTCAGCGGTACGGCCTGATCCTTCAGAGCCTGTTCTACCCGCCCGACATCCCCGCTTACCCCAACTTCTTCCCCGACTCCAACGCCAAGTGGTCGTCGGTCTCCCTCTTCCTTCCCATGGTCTCCCTCTCCGGCGTCATCGCCTTCATCCGCAGCCGCCAGGGACACTGGGCCAGACGGATTTTCCTGATCTCGGTGCTCACCTCCCTGGTGCCCATCCTCAACAGCGCGTTCTCCGCCTTCAACACCGCCTACTATGCCCGGTGGTTCTATATGCCCCTGCTCATCATGGCCATGATGACCTGCTCCTCGTTGGAGGACTGCACCTTTGAGCAGCTTCAATCCGGCGTGGGCTGGACCGGCGCCGCCGTGGTGGCCTTCGCTCTGATCGGCGTCTTCCCCTCCAAGAGCGGTGAGGACGTGGTATTCGGCCAGCTGCCCGAATACCCGGAGCGGCTGTTGGCTTACCTGCTGGTGACGGTGGTGGGCCTGATTCTCACGGCCTGCCTGGTGAGTCTCCCCCGAAAGGGCTTCTCTGCCCGGAAATTCCTTCGCCCGGCCACCATCTCCCTGAGCTTCATGATCGTCGTCACCTCGGTGATGATGTTGATGCTGGGCAAGGGCAACGCCACCACCGTGAAACGGGTGGCCGACATGGGCCTTCAGGGTGAATTTACCACCATCACTGCCGACACCGACGATGTCTACCGCATCGATATGTACAACAAGGATGACACCCGCTGCATGGACAACTTCCCCATGTTCTGGCAGATTCCCACCATCCAGGCCTTCCACTCGGTGGTGCCGGGTTCCATCTTCACCTTCTATGACGCCATCGGCGTAGAGCGAAGCGTCGGCTCCCGGCCGGATCTGAAATATGACGCCCTCCGCTCCCTGACCTCCTGCAAGTACCTGCTCTGCTACGAGAGCATAGAGGAGGAGCCGGATATCGATGGTTTCACCTACCTGACCACCGAAAACGGCTTCAAGATCTACGAAAACGAAAACTACATTCCCATGGGCTTCACCTACGACTACTATGTGGACGATGAAACCTTTGAGAATTACACCGCCACCAAAAAAGACCGGCTGCTGCTGGCTGCCCTCCATCTGAGCGATGAGCAGATCGAAGCCCATAAGGACATTCTCGATCCCCTGCCCTTCAACGAGGAGCCCCAGAACGGCGCCTCCTGGCTGGCAAGTGCCGCCAACGACCGGCGGGAAACTGTCTGCGACACCTTCGTCCGGGACAAGAAGGGCTTTTCCGCCAGCATCTACACCAAAGAGGAAGAGCTAGTCTTCTTCTCGATTCCCTGGGAATCGGGATGGAGCGCCACTGTCAACGGCGAAAAGGTGGAAATTGAGAATGTTAGCGACGGCTTTATGGCGGTCCGGGTTCCTGCCGGACGGGCAGAAATCCGGTTCGATTACCGCACCCCCGGCCTCACAGCTGGACTGCTGATCACCCTGGCTGCCGCTGGTGGTCTGGTGCTGTATCTGGTACTGCTGACCCGCCTGGGCCGGCTCCGTCCCCTGTTCTGGGGTCATTCCAGCGCCCACCTGAACCGGGAGTTCCGGCTCCACGGCATCCGGCTGTCGGAGGACTATGCCGGCAGCGTGGTCCAGAAAGCCCGGAAAGCCCAGCAGAACATTCCCCTTGAGCTCCCCGCCCAGCCAAAGCCAGCGGAGGAAGCACCCGACTCTGCTCCACAGGAAGGAGATGCCCCATGACCCCCATTCTCTATCTGGTCATTCCCTGTTACAATGAAGAAGAAGTGCTGCCCGAAACCACCCGGCGCCTGAAGGAAAAGTTCAGCGCCCTCACCAGCGCCGGACGGATCAGCGAGCTGAGCCGGATACTGCTGGTGGACGACGGCAGCAAGGACCACACCTGGCCCATGATCTCCGCTCTGGCCAAGGAGGACTGCCGCTTCGGCGGCGTCAAGCTCTCCCGCAACCGGGGCCATCAGAACGCCCTGCTGGCCGGTCTGATGACCGCCAAGGGCCAGTGCGACTGCTGCATCTCGATGGACGCTGACCTTCAGGACGACATTGGCGCCATCGATCAGATGCTGGACGCCTTTTCGGAAGGCTATGAAGTGGTGTACGGTGTCCGCAGCAGCCGGGAAAGCGATACCTTCTTCAAGCGCTCCACCGCCCAGGGCTTCTACAAATTCATGAAGCTCATGGGTGTGGACATCGTCTACAACCACGCCGACTACCGGCTCCTGAGCGGCCGGGCACTGGAGGGACTGGGCCAGTTCCGGGAGATCAATCTCTTTTTGCGGGGCATCGTCCCCCTCATCGGCTACAAGAGCACCACGGTGACCTATGTCCGCAGCGAGCGGTTCGCCGGGGAAAGCAAGTATCCCCTCAAAAAGATGCTGGCCTTTGCCTTTGACGGCATCACCTCCTTTTCGGTGAAGCCCATCCGCTGGGTGACCGGACTGGGATTCCTGCTCTTCATCGCCAGCATCATCGCTGTGCTCTATTCCCTGGTGGTGAAGCTGCTGGGCCAGACGGTGGCAGGCTGGACCGCCACCATGATCTCCATCTGGATGATCGGCGGCATTCAGCTGCTCTCGCTGGGCGTCATCGGCGAGTATATCGGAAAGATCTACACCGAGGTCAAGGACCGGCCCCGCTTCATCATCGAAGCGGTGGAGCTGGATCCGGGCAAGACGGAATAAGCAAAGCGGCAGGCCAACGCCTGCCGCTTTTTTCTCTGCTGTTATCCCGCCAGGCCGCTACGGACCCGGTCAATCTGCCGCCGGAGATACCGGCCCTTGTAGAGCGTGGCAGCCGTCTTCTCCACCCGCTGAAGCAGCAGCAGGTTATAGGCCCCACCGGCCACCCCCACCACCGGCAGGCCCTGGACAAACTTGGCCGCCAGCAGCTCTGCCGCCAGCATGGCGGAAAGCCGGGGGATCATCTCCTCCGGGTCGGCCACTACTCCCTGGCTGCTGCGGTGATCCAGCGAGGCTGCCAGCTGGCGGGCCTCCTCCAACAGCTGCTTCTGCTCCTCACCGGTGGTGACTGCCACCGCCATCAGCCGCAGCAGGTAACTCTCCTCCCAGGGCGTACGGCAGGCGAAGCCATACCGCAGGCCCACCTCCCGGACTGTCTTGAGCAGCACCGCCAGAAAGGCCGGAATATCCGGCAGGCCGACGCCCAGCAGCCCCAGTCCGGCGCCCTCCACCGTGGTGACGGTGAGGTTGATGCTTCGAGACAGGCCCGCTGTCTTATCCAGCGCCCGCAGCGCCGCGAAGGAACCCTCCTGCAGAATCGCTTCATCCCGCCGGGCAAACTCGGCAAGCAGTTCCTCCTCCGGCAGCAGCTTGTCAATGGCCGGTCTGCCCTTGCCTAAAAAGAACCGCAGAGCTGCGCTGAAGGCACTCTCCAGCAGCTGCGCAAGATTCGGGGGAATTTTATCCCCCACCAGCCGGTTGAATCCGCCGCCGCTGCGCTGCCGCCGGCAGAGCTTTTCCTCTGCACGCCGGGTCAGCAGCAGCTCCTTTTCCAGCATTCCGCATACCTGTTTCCGATCCATGCTTCCGCCTCCCTTGGGAATATACCAACTGCTTCATCCGGTTTTGCCGGAATCTGCTTCCGTTTATATCTTTCAGTATACGCCGTTTTGACGGGATGGTCAA
>CALXFL010000042.1 GCA_944387515.1 uncultured Clostridia bacterium | reverse complement strand
TTGTAAAATAAGCTTTTGCGCAGCTGCACAGATAAACAAAAGGGCTGCCCCCTCGGGGGGCAGCCCTTTCTCATTGGGTATCAGCCTTCAATGGCAATGGTACGCTTTTCAGGCAGTTTGGCCTGTTCTTTGGGCAGCTGCACTTCCAGGATACCATTCTGGTAAGCAGCTGTAATCTGGTCAGCTGCGATGCCGGACAGATCAAAGCTGCGGCAGAAGGTACCGGTGTGCCGTTCCCGGCGCAGGTAGTTGTCTTTCTTCTCCTCCGACTGTTCGTCGTGCTTGGCCGAGATGGTCAGCCGGCCGTCCTGAACGTCGATGGAAATGTCTTCTTTGGAAAATCCGGGGAGCTCAGCCTCCATAACATAGCGGTCATCCTCCTCCCGGATATCGCAGCGGAATTGATTGCCGCTGAATCCGCCGAACAGGCTCTTTTCCAGGTTGTTCCAGTCATTCCAAATGCTGTTTTCCTCACGGGTGAAAGGGATCATACCAAACATACTATACTCCATTTCTCCGCGCTTTCAAAATTTATCTGATCGCCCACACGCTGCGCGGAGCGGCGGGCGGTGGTCTTCGGGGGAATCACTTCCCGTTTGACAATTATTAGTATAAAGTGCAGTTGTAACAACAAATCGTAATTTCTGTGAAGAGAATGTAAAAACTTAGCACTTTCGATTTACGAGTGCTAAAATTGTACTTTTCAGGTTTTGAAGGATTTTTTCCGTCTTTTCAAAAAGTTATGGATTTCGACCCTTTTTTTCTCAAATTACTCTTGACAGCACCCGGTCACATGAGGTATACTAGTTAATACAAATGCGGTTTGCCATTGGATGGCCCTGGAAGTTCCCGTGAGACGGGGAGAGAGGTTAGCTTCCAGCCGCTAAGCCGGGCAAGCGGCCTTTAGACCTCTGCCGTTCGGCAAAGGGAGGGAATCAGAATGTCAGAAATCAGAGTAAAGGACAACGAATCTCTTGAGAATGCGCTGAAGAGATTTAAGAGATCCTGCGCCAAATCCGGCGTGCTCGCGGAAGTCCGCAAAAGAGAGCACTACGAGAAGCCTTCCGTCAAACGGAAGAAAAAATCGGAAGCTGCCAGAAAACGTAAGTTTAAATAATTGCTGCACAAGCCCCGCTTTTGGGGTGTTTTGCAGATTGTCTGCATGACGCTGCTGTTATTTTAATCTTCCAAAGAGAAGCGGGCCTTTGGGCTCGCTTTTCCTTTTATCCAGAAAGGAGCGGCTATGGCCCTTTTATACCCCGACTGGTGGTTTGAGCACATTACCCGCATTCCAGTGGAATTCTTTAAAGAGCGGGGCATCCGGCTGCTGGTGCTGGATGTGGACAACACCCTCACCACCCACAACAATCCAACCCCGGCTCCCGGCGTCATGGAGTGGCTTTCCCGGATGAAGGCGGCGGGCATAAAGCTGACCATCCTGTCCAACAACCATGCGGAGCGGGTGGAGCCGTTTGCCCGGTTGCTGGGTCTGCCCTTTGTAGCAGGCGCAGCCAAGCCGCTGCCGCTGGGGCTGAAACGGGCCTGCACGCAGTTTGGATGCACGCCTGCCCAGACCGCTCTCATCGGGGACCAGCTCTTTACCGATATTCTTTGCGGCAATCTGCTGCCGGGCGTCTGTTCGGTACTGGTAACCATGCAGGAACCAGAACACAGCTGGTTTTTCCGCCAGAAACGGCGGTTGGAGCGTCCCATTCTTCGCCGGTTTGCCCGGCAGCATCCCCGGCAGATCATCGGGGAAACCCATCTGTAAAGGAGAATCCTATGGAGCAGGCACGTTTTGGTCCCGCTGGTACCCCGGACAGCTTCGGAGCCATGGGCTACAAGAAAACCGTTCAGATCCCCGAATATCTGGCGCATTTTGGCCTCACTGCCTTTGAGTATCAGTGCGGCAGGGGTGTCCGGGTCAACGAGGCAGCCGTCACCCAGTTGGGAGAGCTTTGCCGGGCGGGGAATATCGCCCTGAGCCTTCATGCCCCTTATTACATCTCCCTCTCCTCTATCGAGGAGGAGAAACGCCGGAACAGCGTCGGCTACATTCTGGACAGCGCCCGGGCCGCCCGGCTCATGGGCGCTGACCGGATCGTGGTCCATACCGGTTCCTGCGGGAAGATCTCCCGTGAGGAGGCGCTTCAGCTGGCGGCAGGTACTTTGCGGGACGCATTGGAAACCCTGGACCGGGAGGGACTGGGAGACATCACCGTCTGTCCCGAGACCATGGGCAAAATCAACCAGCTGGGCAATCTGGAGGAGGTGCTCACCCTTTGTGAGATGGATGAGCGGCTGCTGCCCTGTATCGATTTCGGTCATCTCAATGCCCGGGACTGCGGCAACATCCGGGGAGAGGCAGATTACGCTGCCATTCTGGATGCCCTGACCAACCGGCTGGGACAGGAGCGGGGCAGCCGCTTCCATGCCCATTTTTCCAAGATCCAGTATACCCCCAAGGGTGGGGAAAAATGCCATCTCACCTTTGCCGACACCCTGTATGGCCCTGATTTTGAGCCCCTGATGGAGCTGCTGGCCCGGCGGGGACTTTCTCCCCGGATTATCTGTGAATCTGCCGGCACCCAGGCTGAGGACGCTGCGGCTATGATGGCCCATTATAATGGCGCGAAGACTGCGGAATAACCCCTTTTTTGCAGAAAAAATATGGATTCCCATAGAAATTTTCTGTGAGAATGGCCAAAGCCGACAGGCAAAACGTTTTTTTTCAAATAGCCCTTGCAAAAAAGGTGAAAATACGGTAAACTTATGTATATGTGAGTTTTAGCAGTCCATGCCGGAAAAGCTTTCCCGGATTGCCATTCGGTTTGTCAAACCGAAAAAACGAACCAGTCACCATCGAGAAAATGGAGGTAAACCCAATGATTTCTGCAGGAGATTTTAAAAACGGCCTGACCTTTGATATGGACGGCGAGGTCATGCAGATCGTCGAATTCCAGCATGTAAAGCCCGGTAAGGGCGCTGCCTTTGTCCGGACCAAGCTGAGAAACGTCATCACCGGTGCTGTCACCGAGACCACCTTCAACCCCACCGCCAAATTCCCTGAAGCTTTCATCGAGCGGAAGGACATGGAGTATCTCTACAACGACGAGCATCTCTACTACTTCATGGATCTGGAGACCTATGAGCAGCAGGTTATCGACAAGAGCAACCTGGACGAGAGCTTCCGCTTTGTCAAGGAGAACACCACCGTTAAGGTACTGTCCTACAAGGGCAATGTATTTGGCGTAGAGGCTCCTAACTTTGTGGAGCTGGTTGTCACCAAGACCGATCCTGGCTTCAAGGGCAACACTGCTACCAACGCTACCAAGCCTGCTACTCTGGAGACCGGCGCTGAGATCAAGGTGCCTCTCTTCATCGACGAGGGCGAGCTTATCAAAATCGACACCAGAACCGGCGAGTATCTCTCTCGCGCCTAATCCGGTTCTGCAACCATGGCGGTTTCCGCCGGGAGGAAAATGAGATGGAACTGAAAGAAAAAGTTGCCTACCTGAAGGGCCTGGTTGACATGGCCGGCATTGACTCCGCTTCCAAAGAGGGCAAGCTCACTGCTGCCCTGGTGGACCTGCTGGAGGAAATGTCTGATACCGTGACCGATCTGGTCAAGGCCAACACCGAGATGTGCGAGCTGCTGGACACCATCGACCATGATCTGGGCGATGTAGAGTCTGTTCTCTTTGACGACGAAGATGACGACGAGTACGAAGACGACGAAGATGAGGACGACGGCGAGATTTACGAAGCTGTCTGCCCCACCTGCGGCGAGACCGTCTATATCGACGAAGAGATGTTGGATGAAGGCGAGACAACCTGTCCTGGCTGTGGCGAAACCCTGGAATTCGATCTGGATATCGAGGGTGAAGGCTGCGAATGTGGCTGCGGCTGCGAGCAGGAATAAGGTTTCGCAAATAGAATACCACGTTGTTTCGGGGCGGAGTGAAATTCTCCACCGGCGGTATAGTCCGCGAACACAGTCATGTGCCGATCTGGTGAAATTCCAGAACCGACGGTTATAGTCCGGATGAAAGAAACACATCAGTGGAGGGGAGTTTTTCCTTTTCCCTACGGTGCGTTGCGCCCTGCCGTTTGGCAGGGCGTTTTGTTTTCCCTTGGGAGAACAGTCCCGGCAATGTCCCACCTGTGCCGGACGGCAGCGGCTTTCCAGTGGAAAGCCGGTTTCCGGCCACTCTTACCGGGCTTTCTGCCGGAGCCCATCCGGGAAAAGGAGAACTGTTATGCAAAAGATCACACAAACCGCCAGACCTATGGAAATCCGCAAGCTGGTTATGACCGCACTGCTTTCTGCACTGGGCATTGTTCTGATGCGGCTGGGCTTTCATATTCCGGTAATGCCCAGCTTTATCACCCTGGACTTTTCCGAACTGCCTGCCCTGATTGCCGCTTTCAGCATGGGGCCGGTTTGGGGCGCTGCTGTCTGCCTGGTCAAGAATCTGGTGAACCTGATGTTTTCTCAGACTGGCGGAGTAGGAGAGCTGTCCAACTTTGTGTTGGGTGTCCTCTTTGTGGTGCCGGCAGGCATCTTCTACCAGCGCAGCAAAAACCGGAAGGGGGCACTCCTTGGTTCCCTGTTGGGCGGCGTCTTCATGGCGGTTGGAAGTATCTTCACCAACTATTATGTGGTGTATCC
The DNA here is from genome assembly GCA_944387515.1 of uncultured Clostridia bacterium. Taxonomy (GTDB): domain Bacteria; phylum Bacillota; class Clostridia; order Oscillospirales; family Ruminococcaceae; genus Faecivivens. Next base: position 7,202 of record CALXFL010000042.1, on the reverse strand, counting down.
GGTTTATACTGCTTTCATGCCGATGGAGGCCATTATCAGTGCTTATCAGGTAATCAATCCCCGGGTGGAAAACCTCTGGGACTGCCTGATTTGGTTTAATTGCCCCTTTACCTTCTTCAAGGCGCTGTGCAGCATCGTGATTACCTTCCTCATCTACAAGCGTATCTCTCCTGTCATCAAGGGACGGGTTTGAATTCTGGCTGAAAAGGGTCTCCTGCGTTCATGCAGGAGGCCTTTTGTGCTTCAGGTGAAATCCAGGTCATACCGGGTGCCGTGATGAAATAAAATACCATCGGTCAGCCGGATGCGGAGAATACAGGTGTTTGGATCCTTTTCGTCTATATGGCCGTTGTCATACCATGCTGCAAAGACTTTTCGCAGGGTATTCCGGAACATGGCGTTTTCAGGGGCTGAAAGGGGTCCAAGATTTTCTCCCATTCCGTGAGCCGTGAACCAGTCGCCGCAGATGGCTGCCCGGGGATTGTGGGCGAGCTGCTGCATCTTTTCCGATTTGGCATGGGTGATGATGTAGAAAGCCCCGCTGTCATACCAGCTATTGACTGTCCGGACCGCTGGCCATTCACCATCTATCGTGGCAAGAGCCAGGAGCGTATCTTTGCCAAAACGCTCCTGGAGAATCTGCTGGACTTCGGGAGAGGAGGTGTACTTCATAGGGTCAATCCTCCTGGTAGGTGACCTGCCGCAGCAGCTCCGCTGCCACTGCCAATCCGGCCAGTATCAACCCAGCCCAGCGAAGCAGCTGGCCCAGATGCCGGATGGAGGTCACCTCTTCATCCGGAGAGAAGGATGCTTCATCACTGTCATACAGGGGAGAAACGGTGCGGGAGAAGGTGAGGGATGGATCTCCCAGGGAAAGCAGACTGGCGGCTATCGAGGTCAGACCGCAGAAGACGGTGAGAATGGAAAAACAGCGTCTCAGTGTTTTCATGAAAAGAACCTCCTTACAGATCGGAACAGCCGGCTGGCCGTTTCCTGTCTCAGGGCAGCATATCCGGCGGCGCCCAGGGTACGGCAGATGGTTTCCAGTTTCCAGCCTCCGGCCAGCACGCCGCCAGCTGTCCACCGACTGCGGGGAAGCTGCCAGCTGACGGTATTTTCTGCTGGATTCTGCTTCCCGGCAGCGCCAAGTCCCTCCCGCAGCAAAAGTAGCACAGCCAACAGCAGGAAAAAGCCTGGTCCGGCTTTTTTGTGGGTGCGTCTCATGGAAATGCCTCCCTTCGGGTATTTCTTTTTTCAGTATACCATGCAAAAGAGAAAATGAAAATGGGAAATTTGGCGTCAGCGGCCGATATCGGATTTTTCATAGCCAGAAGGTGGGATCTCACCGAGTTTTGACAAAATTCCAGGCAATTTTCTTAAAAGGATTGTAATGTTTGCTGGATGCTGGTATAATGAACAGGATGGCTGTATTTGACAGCTGTCAGCTGAAGATGACAGGAGTTTTGGATTATGATACGTTATGGAATCATCGGCACCGGCTGGATTGCCAAAGCCTTTGTGGATGGAACCCTGCTGGGAGAGGAGATGCGGCTTGCCGCTGTCTGTTCCCGGGATGCATCCCGGGGAGAAGCCTTTGCTGCTCCCTATGGGGGCGCTGTGGTTTATACCGATCCCGCCGCCATGGCCGAAAGTGATATCGATGCGGTGTATATCGCCAGTCCCAATTTTCTCCATCCTGCTCAGGCCCGGCTCTTTTTGGAGCATGGCAAGCATGTGATCTGTGAAAAGCCCATCACCGTCATTCCAGAGGAGCTTGAGGAGCTTCAGGCGCTTGCCCGCAGTAGGGGACTCGTGTATCTGGAAGCCATTATGATGATGCACTTGCCTGCCCGGCAGGCTTTGCGGGAGGCTGTCTCCAAAATTGGACGAGTGACCACAGCCCATCTGGATTTTTCCCAGCTTTCTTCCAAGTATCCCGCCTATCTGGCGGGACAGACCCCAAATATCTTCAACCCTGCCTGTTGTACCGGCAGTCTGATGGATCTGGGCATCTACTGTGTTTATCCGGCTCTTGATCTCTTTGGCATGCCGGAAGGTATTTCGGCTTCTGCCGGTTTTCTGAACACCGGTGCGGATGGCTGGGGGACAGCTGTACTTCCGTATCCCGGCCTTCAGGTGACCCTCACCTGGTCCAAGGTGGGGCAGGCCCGGCAGGGAAGTCAGATCTTGGGCGATGAGGGCACTGTGACGGTGCAGTCCATTTCCTGCCTCACAGGCATTACCCGGTTTGAACGGGACGGCACAGTCCATCCTATCTGGGGAGAGGAACAGAAGGCAACGCTGATGGGCGCAGAAGCCAGCGATTTCTGCCGGTACATCCAGAATCCCGCAGATACCCACTACCAGCTTTGTCAGACCCGGGCGCTGGAGGTCAGCAGGGTCATGGCGGAAATTCGCCGTCTGGCAGGAATTTCCTTTCCCGGCTATGAGGAGGCGATGACATGAGGGCCAAGCAGTTGGCTTCCCGCATGCTGGCAGCGGTACTCTGCGCCAGTCTGTTGACATCCTGTATGTCAGCAGGGGAGACCCCTGAGGACATCAGCAAGCTGCCCTCATCTGTCAGCAGCGAACCGGTCGTTTCTTCTCAGCCAGAGGAAAGCAGCGAACCAGTAGCCGATGGCCCGCTCAATCCCCTTACCGGAGAGAGTGGATTTCCTGAATCGGCAGTGGGAAAGCGGCCGGTGACGGTCATGGTCAACAACATCGGCGATGCGCTGCCCCAACGGGGACTGGCAGCGGCCGATATGATCTATGAGGTGGTGACAGAGGGTGGTATCACCCGCCTGATGGCGGTTTACGCTGACCCGGACAACATTCCCTATGTAGGGCCGGTGCGCAGTGTCCGTCATTACTATGTGGCGATGGCCACGCCGCTTAACCCCATCTTTGTCCATTTTGGCGGCAGTCCCGCTGGATATTCCTATATCTCCAACCTGGGCATTGACGATGTGGACGGCATGACCTACACCAGCGCCTTCTATCAAGATAGCTGGCGGGCCGCCAACCGGGGAAGAGAGCACAGCTTTTTCATTGACGGCGAAGGAATTCAGTCAGTTATGGAGAAGCGCGGCTTTGAGGCAGAGGGAGAACTGACCCCACTGCTCACCTTCGCTGCTGAGCCGGTAGCAGCTGCCAATCAGGAGGCTGGAACGGTCTATGTACCCTTCTCTTCCAGCTATAATGCTACCTTTACCTATAACACAGACACCGGCCTGTACAGCAAAAAGCGCAATGGTGCCGACCATATAGACGCCGACACAGAGCAGGTGCTGACCTTCCGGAATGTACTGATCCTCTACACCACCGTTTCTGCCTATCAGGGAGAAGCCCAGCGGCGGGAGGTGGATCTCTCAAGCGGGAGCGGCTGGTATGTAACCGGTGGAGGCCGGCAGGAGATTCGCTGGAGCAAGGGCGACAGCGGTAACCAGTTTACCTTTACCCTTGCGGACGGAACGGCTCTCACCGCCAGTCCCGGAAAAACTTATATTTGTGTGACTGATAAGGGGAACAGTGGCTATACTGAGTTTACTCCCCTTGGATGAAATACCCCAGAAAGGAAGTTTGTAACATGATGACTTTTTCTCAGATGCCTTATGAGCGGCCTAACCGGCAGGAGATGCTGGACCGGCTTTCCGCTTTCTGCGACCAGTTCCAGGCCGCTTCCTCTGCAGAGGAACAGCTGACCATTATCCGGGAGCTGGAGACTGAAAGCGACCGGATCCAGACCCTCAGCTCGATTTGCTATGTTCGCAATACCATTGACACCCGGGACACCTTCTATGAAGCAGAGCGAGAGTTCTGGGATGAGGTGGAGCCGCTTCTCAGTGAAAAGATGCAGGATTTCAACCGGCTTATGGTGGCCAGTGCCTTCCGTCCTCAGCTGGAAAAGGAACTGGGAAGTCTCTACTTCACCAATGCAGAACTGAGCCTCAAGGCCTTTTCTCCCGAGATTATTCCCCTGATGCAGGAAGAAAACGCCCTGCGGGCCTCCTACCAGAAGCTCTATGCTTCTGCCCGGGTGGAGTTTGACGGCAAGATCTGCAACATCGCCCAGCTGGGGCCCTACAAGCAGAGCCCTGACCGGGAGGTTCGCCGTGCGGCCATTTTTGCAGAAGGCCAGTTCTTTGACGAGCACCAGGCAGAGTTTGACGACATCTTTGACCGGCTGGTGAAAAACCGGACGGCTCAGGCCAAGGCTCTGGGCTTTGACAGTTTTGTGGAGCTGGGTTATATCCGCCAGATGCGCAACTGCTATGACGCTGCTGCGGTTGCCAACTTCCGCCGTCAGGTGGTGGAGGAGCTGGTGCCCATCACCATGGAAATCAAAAAGAATCAGGCCCGCCGCATCGGAGTGGAAGACTTCAAGTTCTACGACAACAGCTTCTGTTTCCCCGACGGCAACGCTACCCCCAAGGGCACTCCTGAGGAGCTGTTGGCCCATGCCCGGCGGATGTACACCGAAATGTCTCCTGAAACGGCTGAGTTCATCGACCTGATGTTCCAGATGGAGTTGTTTGATCTGGTGGCCAAGGATGGTAAGGCCCCTGGCGGTTACTGTACCTCCTTCCCGGATTATCGTTGCCCCTTCATCTTCTCCAACTTCAACGGCACTTCTGCTGACGTGGATGTCCTGACCCATGAGGCTGGTCATGCCTTTGCCGACTATGTGGCTGCCCGGACCATTCCGGTATCCGGCCTGCGCAGCCCCACGATGGAAGGCTGTGAGACTCACTCCATGTCCATGGAGTTCCTGACCTCTCCCTGGCATCACCTCTTCTTCCAGGAGGAGACCGACAAGTATGAGCTGTCCCATGCTGAGGACGCGCTGCTCTTTATCCCCTACGGCTCGATGGTAGACCATTTCCAGGAGCTGGTTTACCGCAATCCTGACATGACCCCTGCTCAGCGCAATGAGACCTGGGCTGCTCTGGAAAAGGAATACCGGCCTTATATCGACTTTGCAGATATTCCGTTCTACAGCCGGGGCGCTGGCTGGCAGCGGCAGCTTCACATTTACCAGTATCCCTTCTACTATATCGACTACTGTCTGGCTCAGACCGTAGCCCTTCAGATCTGGGTGGCCTTCCTGAAGGATCAGAAGGATGCCTGGCAGAAGTATCTGGCCTTTGTGAAGCAGGGCGGTACCCGCACCTTTGTAGATCTGGTTCGTTCGGTTGGACTCATCTCGCCGATGGATGACGGCTGTGTAGCTTCCATCTCGTCGGTGGTCAGCGACTGGCTCAAAGAGCATCAGATTTAAGAAATTTTGTTTTGGAAAGACCGCCTTCGGGCGGTCTTTTTTCGCATACAGGCCCCTTGACGGTGAAGCAGTGTTGTAGTATGATGAAGAAAACAAAGAATTCTGTCGCATTTTGCCCATGCCAAAGGAGAATTTTTATGCTGAACGACAAACAGACTGCCAGAATGCTGGCAAAGCTCCGGCGCTTTGAAGAAACGCTGGAGCCCATGCTGTTTCAGCCGGTAGCGCAGCTGCCCGCTGAAGCTTTCCGCACCAGTGAGATCCTTTATGAGATCCCGCCCCGGGAGAAGTTTTCCCCCATTGCTTCCGGGGATCACTGGGGTGGGGAGGGGAATTGCTGCTGGATTCGCAGCGAATTCACCGTTCCGCCGGAGCTGGCCGGGAAGCCTCTCTATCTTCAGCCCCGGATGGGCGGCTATGAGGCGCTGCTGTGGGTGGATGGAGAGCCTTTTGGCACCTTTGCCACCAAGATTGTCGTCACCGGCCATGGCAACCACTACTGCGATATGGTGGTTCGCTCTCCCAAGGCAGGACAGAAGGTGGAGCTGGCACTGGAATTCTACGCCGGCCACTTTGTGCGGGGCTGTGCGCCATTGTCAGAAGAAGGCCGCACGGATTACGACTTTGTCTTTGAGTCTTTGACCCTCTGTGTCAAAAATCAGCTGATTTCGGATTTTCTCTTTGACCTGAGAACCCTTAACGAATTGGTTGAAACCCTGGATGAAACCAGCTACCGCCGGGCAGAGGTAATCCGTACCCTCACAGCCCTTCACCGGATTCTCTATTATGATCCCACTTCGGTGGAGCCGGAAACCTTTACCCAGGCGCTGATGCGAGGCCGCACCATCATGGCGCCTTCGCTGGCCCGGAAAAACAGCTCTACCGCCCCTACCGTAGGAATTGTGGGCCACTCCCATATGGATACCGCCTGGCTCTGGCCGGTGCGGGAGACCATCAAGAAATGTGCCCGTACTTACTCCAACCAGCTGAACCTGAAGCAGCAGTATCCTGAATACCGGTTCATCCAGAGTTCTGCCTACCACAGCGAGATGATTCGCCGCCACTACCCGGGACTGTTCAAAAAAATTCAGCAGGCTGTGGCAGAGGGCTGGTATGAGCCCAACGGCGGTGTCTGGGTGGAGTGCGACTGCAACATCACCTCGGGCGAGGCTATGGTCCGTCAGTTCCTCTGGGGACAGCGGTACACCCGTCAGTATTTCGGCTATACCTCCAACTGTTTCTGGCTGCCGGATACCTTCGGTTACTCGGCTGCCATTCCTCAGATTATGAAGGGCTGTGGCGTGGACTATTTCCTCACCACCAAGATGGCCTGGAACGACACCAACCAGTTTCCCTACGACACCTTTTACTGGGAAGGCCTGGATGGTACCCGGGTGCTGACCCACCTGAATAAGACCCATGTCTGGCCGTCTCCTGCTGACTTTGCGCCCTTGGTTTATGGCACGGAAAGCCCCGATGCCGTCCGGCAGAAGCAGGTCTCTGACCGGAAGCTCATCGCCTATGGCTTTGGTGATGGCGGCGGCGGACCTCAGTTTGAGATGATCGAGATGGCCCGGCGGTGCACCGATCTGGAAGGCTGTCCCAAAGCGGCTCATACCAGCGTCGGTCAGTTCATGAAAGAGCTGGAAGGAGCCATTCATGATCCTGCCACCTATTCCGGTGAGCTGTATCTGGAGCTGCACCGGGGCACCCTCACCAACCAGCACACCATCAAGCGGCACAACCGCCTTTCTGAGATTGCCCTCCATGATCTGGAGCTGTTTACTGTCCGTCAGGCCATGGCGGAGGGAAAAGCCGCTTCGGATGAGGCCTATCGTTCCCTTTGGGAGACGCTGCTGGTCAACCAGTTCCACGACATTCTGCCTGGCACCTGTATTCCCGCTGCCCATCAGACTTCCAT
>CALXFL010000041.1 GCA_944387515.1 uncultured Clostridia bacterium | reverse complement strand
TGGTGGATCTGACCCATGGACAGGCAGGCATAAGCGTAAATCCAGCAGGCAGAAAGCCGGTAGGCTGCATCCGGACAGGTCAGATACAGCTCTGTCTCCTGCATGGCCTTTTCTGCCTGTCCGCTGAAATAATGGTACTCTGCCAGCGCAATATCCTTTTTGGGGCCGTCCTCCATCCGGTCAAGGATTTCCACACAGTGCCCCAGTTCAAAAGGTGTATTCATCAGCGGCATAAAGCCGGGAAACAGCCATTCTGTTTCCTGTGGCTTCGGACGGGGAGGCTGCTCCTTCTTTTTTCGGGGATCGCCTGGCTTTTCAGCGGTATCAGGGATTGCCCAGGAGTTGCCGAACCGTTCTGCACCAGGAATACGGCCCTCAGAACAGTACTGGGAAATCCTTCGTTCCGATACACCCCACCGTTCTGCTGCTTCCCGGATTGATATGTAACCTTTCATTCCGTTCCCTCCTTGCCCAGAATCGGATTCCTAAAATATCTAATATACACTTTTATTATAGACCATATTTTTCAATATCTCAACAACAAGTTATAACGATATTTTTTTCGGATTCTGTCCAGAACGCAAAAATGTCCCACACCGGATATCCCGGTATGGGGCATTTGTATGCTATCACTCAGCTGCGGACCAGCTGAGCCGGGGCTTCGCCCCGTACTGTTTCAGGGGTAATGACAACCTTGGTAATGGATTCGTCCGAGGGAACCTGGAACATCAGATCCATCAGCAGATCCTCCATGACATTGCGAAGGCCACGGGCGCCAGTCTTGCGCTTGATGGCTTCCTCAGCCACTGCCCGAAGAGCATCCTTGCCCATCTCCAGCTCCACGCCATCGATGGCAAACAGCTCAGTGTACTGCTTCAGCAGGCTGTTGCGGGGCTCTTCCAGCACCCGTACCAGCTGCTCTACCGACAGATCTTCCAGGGTGGTGATGACCGGCAGACGGCCCACCAGCTCAGGAATCAGACCAAACTTGACCAGATCGTCGGGAATCAGCTCCTTGAGCACCTCGCCCTTTTCCTTGTCGGTGCGGCTTCCCACCGCAGCGCCAAAGCCCATGGAGGAGGAATCGGTGCGGCGTTCAATAATCTTCTCTATGCCTTCAAAGGCACCGCCGCAGATAAAGAGAATATTGCGGGTGTCCAGTTGGATGAACTCCTGATGGGGGTGTTTCCGGCCGCCCTGGGGCGGTACGTTGGAAACAGTGCCCTCCAGGATCTTCAGCAGGGCCTGCTGTACGCCTTCACCGCTGACATCCCGGGTGATGGAGGCATTTTCAGACTTACGGGTAATCTTGTCGATCTCATCGATGTAGATGATGCCCCGTTGGGCAGCTTCCACATCAAAATCCGCTGCCTGAAGCAGCCGGACCAGCACGTTCTCCACGTCGTCGCCTACATAACCAGCCTCGGTGAGGGTGGTAGCGTCGGCAATGGCAAAGGGAACATGGAGCACCTTGGCCAGCGTCTGGGCCAGCATGGTTTTGCCTACGCCGGTGGGGCCCAGCAGCAGCACATTGCTCTTCTGGATCTCCACATCGCTGTCCTCCACCGGATGGAGAATCCGCTTGTAGTGGTTGTAGACCGAAACAGCCAGGGTGACCTTGGCCCGATCCTGTCCCACCACATACTCATCCAGTACGGCCTTCATCTCGGCAGGCTTCAGCAGGCTGTCCTCGTCCATATCCACCGGCTGATAGCTGTTGCCGCCGGCGGGGAAAAGGCCTTCTTCCTGAAGCATGTTGTAGCAGAGAAGAACGCATTCGTCACAGATATTGGCCCCCGGAGAATGAAGCATCCGGCGGACATTGTGGTCCCGCTTGCCGCAAAAGCTGCAGCGGACCGATGATTTATCGCTATATTCAGCCATGATACCAGCCTTTCATCAAAGTGTAAGGGGGAATCGCGGTGCCTTACTTTCTGCTGACCAGGATCTTGTCCACCAGACCGTAAGCCTGTGCCTCCTCAGCGGACATGAAGTTGTCACGCTCGCAGGCGGCGGTGATCTCCTCCACCGTCTTGCCGGTGTTGCCGGCCAGGATGGCGTTCATCCGCTTCTTGATGATCTCCAGCCGTTTCAGGTGGATGGCCATATCGGTGATCTGGCCCTGGGTGCCGGCAGAGGGCTGGTGAATCATAATCTCGGCGTTGGGCAGAGCGATACGCTTACCCTTGGCGCCGCTGGACAGCAGGAATGCGCCCATGGAGGCGGCCATGCCGATGCAGATGGTGGAGACATCGCACTTGATATACTGCATGGTGTCATAGATGGCCATGCCAGCGGTGACAGAGCCACCGGGGCTGTTGATATACAGCTGGATATCCTTGTCGGGATCCTGGCCCTCCAGATAGAGCAGCTGTGCCACAACCAGGCTGGCGGTGGTGTCGTTGACCTCTTCGCAGAGCATGATGATCCGGTCGTTCAGCAGCCGGGAAAAGATGTCAAAGGAGCGCTCGCCCCGTCCGGTCTGCTCAATTACCATAGGTACTAAACTCATAAAGACCCTCCTTATTTTTCAGGGTAAAGCAACGGAAGGGTGGGGCGATCTGCCCCACCCCCATTCAGGCCAAAGTAACCTCATTCTACCAACAAAAGATGAAGAAATGTCGTACAGAATGAAACTTTTTGGTTAACAAATTCCGTTATTTGGATTATTCAGCAGCGGGCTCCACAGCGGTGCTCTTGATGAGCTCCACAGCCTGCTTCTGAGCCAGGTCGTTCTTGATCTGGTCGCCCAGGACAGACTTGATCTGCTCCACAGGTACACCCTGATACTGCTCAGACAGTCTCTGAGCCTCAGCCTCGATCTCCTCGTCAGAGGGAACGATGTTCTCCATAGCCACGATCTGCTCCAGAGCCAGGGCGATCTGCACCTGCTTGGTAGCCTGATCCTTGAAGGTCAGACGGAAGGAATCGCGGGTCATACCGGTGTACTGGAGGTACATATCCATGGACAGGCCCTGGGACTGGAGACGGTACTCGAAGTCGTTTACCATCTCGTCGATGCGGGCTTCGTACATTTCCTCGGGGATCTCGCCCTCCATGTTGGCGATAACGGCGTCGATCAGAGCGTTCTCGAAAGCGGTGTTGGCAGCCTTCTCGTTGGCCTCGGTCAGCTTCTTGACGATATCAGCCTTCAGCTCGTCCACGGTCTCGAAGTTTACGTCTTTGGCGAACTCGTCGTTGAGCTCGGGCAGCTCTCTGGCGGTGATGCCGTGCAGCTTCACTTTGAAGACAGCGGGTTTGCCCTTCAGGTTCTCAGCGTGGTAGTCCTCGGGGAAGGAGACGTTGACGTCAAACTCCTCGCCGATGTTGTGGCCGACGATCTGATCCTCAAAGCCGGGGATGAACTGGCCGGAGCCCAGGGTCAGACTGTAGCCCTCGCCCTTACCACCTTCAAAGGCCTCGCCGTCTACAAAGCCCTCGAAATCGATGACAGCGATGTCATCCTTCTGGGCGGGACGGTCTTCCACGGTGATCATGCGGGCGTTGCGGCTGCGCATCCGATCCAGCTCAGCGTTGACAGCCTCATCGGTAACAGGAGCAACAGCCTTGGAAGCAGCGATGCCCTTGTAGTTCTTAACGGTAACAGCGGGCTTCACGATGCAGGTAGCCTTGATGGAAACGCCGTTTTCCTTGGAAACAGCGGTAACCTCTACCTCGGGACGAACGACGATCTCAAGACCAGACTCCTCGTAAGCAGCCTGCAGGGCAGCGGGAGCAGCCTCGTTCACAGCCTCTTCAAAGAAGATCTGCTCGCCGTAAAGCTTCTCGATGGTCTTGCGGGGAGCCTTGCCCTTCCGGAAACCGGGGACCTGGAACTCCTTGGCGCGCTTCTTGTAAACAGCAGCAATGGCGTTCTCAAACTCCTCAGCGGAAATGAGAATCTCCAGCTCATATTTGTTGGTGGCAACGTTGTTTTTGGATACTAAGCTCATGAAACATCCTCCTATTGGTTTCTTCTGCAGGCGGTGAACGCCCGTAAAAGCAAAATTCACACCATGTTTTTCAGTATAGCACAAAAGCGATGGCGATGCCAGTGCTTTGGGTAACTTTTTCAGATTCCAGCATTTTAGACGATTTGTTTTGGCTTAAATTGGAGATAATCACAAGAAATCAGTCGAAAATCGATGCCATGCCGGACGCCATTGATGGCATAACCCGAGGCATAGCCGTGAATATGTCCATAATACACCTGTCTGACGCCGTATTCCAGCAGGACTTCCAATATCTCGGGGCACTCGTCTCCCCCATAAACCGGCGGGTAATGGAGAAAGACAACGGGCTCCCCGCCCAGCTTCCGCCCCGCCTCCAGCGAGAGCCGGAGCCGGCCGCATTCCCGGTTGAGCACCTTCTTGTCGGTCTGGTCGTTCATCCATCCCCGGGTCCCGCAGATCACCTTGTCCTCCCAGGCAAAGGCGTTGTTGAACAGGATCTCCAGGCTGTGAAGCTCATGGGCAGCCAGAAACTTCTCCACCTTGGTCTTGGTGGAGAACCAGAGGTCGTGGTTGCCTTTAAGAATCAGCTTGCGGCCCGGTAGCCGGTCCAGCCAGCGGAAATCCTCCAGGCACTCCTCCAGATCCATTCCCCAGGAGATGTCCCCGGCGATGACCACCGTGTCCTCCGGGGACACGGCGGCCAGCCAGTTTTCCTCCAGCCGGGCCACGTGATTGTCCCAGCCGGGGAAAACATCCATGGGCTTCGACACCCCGAAGGAGAGATGCAGGTCGGCAATGGCAAAAAGGCTCATGCACAGCTCCTTTCTATGGGACGGGATCAGCCCAGCATGGCCTTGACCTGGTCCACCATACCGGCGGGCGCTGTGCTGCCGGTGAAGCGCACCGGCCGGTCCTTCAGGGCCATCAGGGAATCGGGCGGAGTCAGGCCGCTGAGACGGGCCAGCATCTCTGCCTGGGCAAAGGGATCTTCCGGCACCGGCTCGTCGGTAATGGCCGCCAGCACGGTGTCGTTGAATTTATAGGGAGAAGCAGTGGAGGCGATAATGGTCTTGCGGGGATCCTCGGTAGCCTCCAGGTAGTCCTCGTAAACCTGGACCGCCACGGCGGTATGGGGGTCGCAGAGATAGCCATATTCTCCGAAGGTTTCGGCGATGGCACTGGCAGCGCCTTCATCGTCGCAGAAGCCGCCCCAGAACTCGTCGGCCAGCTTTTCCTTGACCTCCTCGCTCACCTCATAGACGCCCTCCTCGGCCAACTGGCCGAACCATTCCCGGATGACGGCATCATCCCGGCCGCACAGCTCATAGAGCAGCCGCTCCAGATTGGAGGAGATGAGAATGTCCATGGAGGGAGAGGTGGTGGCGTAGAACTCCCGGTTGCGGTCATAGATGCCGGTGTCCAGGAAATCGGTGAGGACGTTGTTCCGGTTGGAAGCGCAGATCAGCTTGCCAAAGGGAACGCCCATGTGCTTGGCGTAGTAGGCAGCCAGGATGTTGCCGAAGTTGCCGGTAGGCACCACGACATTGACCTCCTCGCCGGGCTGGATCTCGCCCTGCTCCATCAGAGAGGTGTAAGCTGCCACATAGTAGACAATCTGGGGAACCAGACGGCCCCAGTTGATGGAGTTGGCAGAAGAGAAGCGTTGATGCCGGCGGGCCAGCTCCTCCAGCACCTGGGGATCGGTGAAGATCTTCTTGACGCCGCTCTGGGCATCGTCAAAGTTGCCCTGAATGGCGCAGACCGCCACGTTTTCTCCCTGCTGGGTGGTCATCTGAAGCTTCTGCATGGCGGAAACGCCATTTTCCGGGTAGAACACCAGCATCCGGGTGCCGGGCACATCCTTGAAGCCTTCCAGCGCCGCCTTGCCGGTGTCGCCGGAGGTGGCTACCAGCACCACAATCTCCTCATCAGGAGCCGTCTTGCGGGCCGAAGTGGTCAGCAGGTAGGGCAGCAGCTGAAGGGCCATGTCCTTGAAAGCGCAGGTAGGCCCATGCCACAGCTCCAGAAAATAGGTCTGATCCCCCACCTTGGCCAGCTGGGAAATCTCCTCCGAATCAAATTTTTCGGTGGTGTAGGCGCCGTTTACACAGGCGCGCAGCTCCTCTGGCGTAAAGTCGGTGAGGAAGCGGGACAGGACGAATTCGGCCTTCTGCTGATAGCTCTGACCGGCCAGAGAGGCCAGCTCCTCCGGGCTGATGCGGGGGAGGCTTTCGGGAACAAAGAGGCCGCCTTCTGCCGAAATGCCCCGGGTGATGGCCTCAGCGGCGGTCACCTGGCAGGCGGAATTTCTGGTGCTGCGATAGTTCATTGCTGTCTCTCCTTTAAATTTTAATCCATAACAGGAAAACCTCAGAGATTTTCCTGGAAGAAGCGCTGGGCGTTGCCAAAGGTGATCTTCTCCACCAGCTCCGGCTCAAAATGCTTGAGCAGGTTCTGGTGCCAGTCGGGGATCTTCTCAATGGCAGTAAGGCGTGCAGGCATGGCGGCGCCGTCAAAGTCGCTGCCCACCGCCAGACAGTCCTCACCACCCAGGGCGATGATCCGGCGGATATGGCGGCGGAGCTCCTGGAAGCTGGCGTCGCTCTCCCCATTGATGAACAGGGGGAAGAAGTTGATGCCGATCAGGCCCTTCCGGCGGATAATTTCTTCAATCTGAAGATCGTCCAGATTTCGCAGGTGGGGGCAAATTTCAAAGCAGTTGGAGTGGGTTGCCACAAAGGGGCGCTCAGCTACCTCGCAGAGCTCCCAGAAGCCAGCCCGGTTCAGATGGGACACATCGATGATGATCCGGTTGCGCTCCAGCTCCTTTACCGCCTCTCGGCCAAAGCCAGTAAGCCCGATCTCGGAGCCGACGCCGCCGGCCAGCTCATTTTCTCCATTCCAGACCAACCCCAACATCCGAACGCCCATCCGGGCAAATTCCTCGATGCGTTCCAGCTTTCCGCCCAGGGCCGCGCCGTTCTCCACCGACAGAATGGCGTTGCAGACACCCTCCCGCACGTTGTCCTTGTCATAGGGGACGATTTTGTCGCTTTCCTCAAAGGCTTGCTGGAGTTTCTCTGCCTGGGCCAGAAAATGACGGTAGGCTTTGACGCCCCGGTGATCATCGTCAATAAAGGCGGCAAATACCTGCACCCACTGGTCAAAAATCAGGCCCCGCTCCACCGAAATGTCGTACTCGTTTTGCAGGATGGAACGTTTTCCCTTGACACAACGGCTCAGCGTATCACAATGAAGATCAAAATGACGCATAACGTACCTGCCTTTCTGGCCCGTGCACGGGGCCTGGCCCACGCACAGGGCGCCGGGTCGTGGAAAATATGATGATGAAAAAATGTCAGGACGGCCGGAAGGCGTCCTTCAGCCAACGGACCGAACGGGTGCTGCCGTCCGGCGCCAGCTCTACCTCTACCACATCAAAGCGGCAGTGCATTTCTGTTCCCTGCCGGGCCATCCAGTCCCGGGCAGCCCGGACAAGATGCGCCTGCTTGGCGGCATCCACCGCTTCTGCGGGAGAAGCCGCTCCGGTGCGGGTCTTTACCTCCACAAAGAGGGTGAGTTCTCCCTCCCTGGCGATGAGATCCAGCTCCCCGCCCTCACAATGGACACCGGCAGCCAACAGCTGACAGCCAGCCCCCGCCAGGTACTGGGCGGCAATGCCCTCTCCCCGGCTCCCGATGGAGAGCCGTTCGGCCGCTTCCTTCAGATACTTTTTCAGAAAGCTGCGGCGATGTACCGGAGAAATTCCATACCGGTCCAGCATCTCATAGTGGAGGGCGGTGCCGTAGCCCTTGTGCCGTTCAAACTGGTACTGGGGATACTGCTCCGCCAGCTGAAGCATGGCGTGGTCCCGAGAGACCTTGGCAAGAATCGAGGCGGCTGCCACAGACGCCGAGGTGGCGTCCCCCTTGACCAGCAGCCGGGTAGGCACCGGCAATCCGGGATCCCGGTTGCCGTCCACCAGCACCAGCCGGGGCGAAAGGGACAGGCCAGCCACAGCCCGATTCATGGCTAGAAAAGTGGCCTGCAAAATATTATATGTGTCGATTTCCGAAACGGTGGCGATTCCCACCGACCAGGCAAGAGCCTTTTGCTGGATCTCAGAGAAAAGGGCCTCCCGGCGCTTTTCGGTGAGCTTCTTGCTGTCGTTGAGCCCCTCAATGGGATTTTCCGGGTCGAGAATCACAGCAGCGGCATAGACATCCCCCGCCAGCGGTCCCCTGCCCGCTTCGTCCACACCGCAGAGAAGGGGCGTTTCCAACGACTGGTCGTATTCCCACAGGGTCATGGAGCGGCCTCCTCCCGGGGCGGTACCTCCAACGAAAGCCGTCCCAGCTTGCCGCCCCGGTACTCGTCCAGCAGCATGATGGCGGCCCGTTCGGTGTCCACCTCTCCGCCGCTGACCAGCATGCCCCGCTTTCTGCCCACCAGGGCCAGCAGGTCATAGGGTTCCAGATCCCCGGCCTCCTCCGGTGTGATGCGGTAGCGGGCCAACAGGGCGGGATACTGGCTTCTCAGCCATTCCAGCAGCCGCATGGCCAGCAGCTCGATATCCAGCACCTGGTCCTTGACGGCCCCTACAAAGGCCAGCCGCTCGCCCACTGCCGGGTCGTCGAACTTGGGCCAGAGAACGCCGGGCATGTCCAGCAGCTCCAGATCCCGGCTGATGGTCACCCACTGCTTGCCCCGGGTGACGCCGGGCCGGTCCTCTACCTTGGCCCGCTTTTCACCGGCCATCTTGTTGATGAAGGAGGATTTTCCCACATTGGGAATCCCCACAATCATCATCCGCAGAGGGCGTCCAGCCATACCGCGGGCTGCCCGCCGCTCCAGAAGCTCCTGAAGCTCGCTGCGCACCAGGGGCAGGAACTGAGAAAGTCCCTTTCCGCTGCGGCAATCCACCGCAATGGCAGGTTGTCCCTCTTTCCGGTAGTAATCCAACCACCGGGCGGTGATGGCTGCATCTGCGGCATCTGCCTTATTGAGAATAATAATCCGTTTTTTGCCGGCGATCCAGTCAGAAAGGGCCGGATTGCCGGAGCTTTGGGGGATGCGGGCATCCCGCAGCTCTACCACCAGATCCACCAGCGGCAGGCATTCGCCGATCATCCGGCGGGTCTTGGCCATATGGCCCGGAAACCATTGAACCGAAAGGCTCTGATCCATCTCTGTCAGCCTCCCTCAAAAACAAAATAAAAAGAAATATCCGCACCCGGCAGCCGGGCAACCGGCACCCGGGGGCGGATTCACAATCAAATTCAGGAAATCCAGCCCACCGACGAAAGGGGCAGAATCCGCAGGAATACCCGGCCAATCACCTCATCGGTGCTGACAAAGCCTACACTGCTGCTGCGGCTGTCGGTAGAGTGGTTACGGTTGTCGCCCATGACGAAGATGCAGCCATCCGGAACCGTAACCGGATAGTCGTGTACCCCGATATTCTCAGGATCGATGGGCTCGGCGATGTAGTCCTCCTCCAGCTGCTCGCCATCCACCAGCACCCGGCCATCCTCGGTGATTTCCACCGTCTGACCGGCCACGGCGATGACCCGCTTCACCAGCGCCTCATCCAGGCCAGTATTGTCTGACAGGATCACCGGATCGCCGTTTTTGGGTTCATAGCAGAACTTCCAGACGATGAGCCGGTCTCCTTCCTGAAGGGTAGGTTCCATGGAGTGACCCACCACCTGAACGGGCTTGAGGAAAAATCCAAAAATCACGCCCACGATCACAGCGGCGGACAGAATGGCCTTCAGCCATTCAATAAGCTCCCGGCGCAGGGTGTTTTTCTGCTCCGGAGCGGTATGAAGATCTTGCATATGTTGGTAACTGCCTTTCCTGCCGGCGTCTCCGGCAAAATTTGAGACAGGAACATCCTGTTACTCTACAGTGCCGATCCGGTCAAAGGGAAAGAAGCGGAAGAGCACCCGGCCCTTGATGTCGTCCTCCTCCACAAAGCCAACCTCATTGCTGCGGCTGTCGGTGGAATGGGCGCGGTTGTCTCCCAGCAGGAAGACGCACCCCTCGGGAACAGTAGCCGGGAAGGTCAGGTCGCCCGGATCGGTGACGGCATCTTCCAGATAGGGTTCCTCCACCACCAGGCCGTTGACCATGATCTTTCCATCCTCATCCAGGTCCACGGTCTGTCCCTCTACGGCAATTACCCGCTTGATAAGCGGCTTGGAAAGGCCATTGTCAGCAGAGGTCACCACGATGTCCCCGTTTTCCGGCGAATAGAACAGGTTGGAGATGACCAGCCGGTCCCCTTCTTCCAGAGAAGGCAGCATGGAGGATCCCTCCACATTGACCAGACGGATCAGCACAAAGAAGATGAGAAAGACAATGGCAAAAGCAATAAGCAGCGAGCGGCCCCATTCCAGCGCCTCCCGTTTCCAGTCGATGGGCCGTTTGGCCGAATCAGACACCAGTGTAGTCGTCATAGCAGCAGCAGGTTTGCCTGCCTTGCCGCCGCTGATGGGGATGATCTGCGGATCCTTCGCCCGGAGCTGTTCGGTCATAGAGTGACCGCCCTCGGTGCGGGAAAGCCTTGCCAGCTCCTCCCGGAGGGAACCGGGACGGGGTGCAATCTGAGCAGGCTGCCGGGATCTGGAAGCGCCCGGCTGCTGAGCCGGAGCTTTTTCTGCCGGTCTGGCAGGCCCTACGGTTCTCTGTGGAACCTGAGGTTTCTGTGCCGCCGGTTTTCCGGCTGCTGCTTTAGGGGCAGCCTTCTGAGGCGCCACGGTTTTCTGAACAGCTGGTGTTCTCTGAGAAGCGGCTGGCTGCTTCACCTGGCGGACCGGTTTGGGCTGGGGCGCAAACACCATGGTGGCGGGCTCCTCCAGTGGCTCCTCGGACTCCTCCTCTTCTGCGGACTGGGCTGACGCCGTCTCTTCTGCCGGCAGTGAGGGACTCACAGGCTGAGCCGCCGGGGCTGCCGCCTTTGCTTCAGGCGCCGGAGCGGCGTCTTCGCTGGCTGCGGAGGGCTGGGGCTGCTGTGAGGACTGGGACAGCTGTCCGGGGGTCAGCAGATCCAGCTCCGCCAGAATATCGTCAATTGTCAGATCAAAGTTGACAGAGGTGCCTTGCTTTTCGTCGGGTGACATGAACTCGCCTCCGTGATGTCAGTTTCTTTCCAAAATATTCCAGATAGCAGAAAAAGGGACGTTCCCGCCCCTTTCTCCGCTTGTGCATTATACGATTTTCTCTTTGACTTTGGCAGCCTTGCCCACTCTGTCGCGCAGGTAGTAGAGCTTGGCGCGTCTGACACGGCCGTGACGGAGAACGTCAACATTGACCACGTTGGGAGAATGCATCGGGAACACTCTCTCGATGCCAACGCCGTGAGCAACACGTCTGACGGTGAAGGTCTCAGAGATGCCGCCATGCTTGATGGCAATGATGGTGCCTTCGAAGGCCTGGATTCTTTCCTTGTCGCCTTCACGGATCTTGACAGCTACCCGGACATAGTCGCCGACCAGCAGCTTGGGGCAGTCAGCCTTCAGGCTGGACTGGCTGATGAGTTTCAATGCGTCCATAATTTTCCTCCTGGTTTTCAGACATTCATGCGCAGCCCGAAGGCTCGCAGAGGACTGCCCGCTTTAATGTGTTTTGAACATTAATCCCCACACGGAATTGCTTCCGGCGGAACAATATCTACTAGATAATATCATATTTCCCGCCGTTTGGCAAGAGAATTTTCATTCTTTTTGAAAATTCCGGCGGGAAATAGCAGATTTCAGCAGAGTGACCGGCTTACCTAAAAAAGCAACCACTTTTTTGTGCAGGTTTTTCTCAGACCAGATGCCGGATCAGGTCCTCTTTCTCCCCTTCCAGCAGGTCAATGACCGGAATCTCGATCATGGTGTAAGCGCCGGGCTGCTGACGCATGGCGGCTCTGGCCACCGATACCAGTACCTGACCGGTGAGGGCAGGGTTGTTGATCTTCATGTCAAATTCAAACAGCTGGTTGGGGGTCTTGCCGGAAACGCC
>CALXFL010000040.1 GCA_944387515.1 uncultured Clostridia bacterium | reverse complement strand
GACAGATGGACCGGGCCATCCACCGGGCCTACTACCGGGACGGCGGCTTTCGCTTTTTCGCCTGCGGACTGCGCCGGTATGTACAGGTATCCATGGAGCGGGAGCCGGATGTGGAGATGCTCTGGGCTGCCGTCTACAACACCAACCTCCGTCCCATGCTGCGCCAGCTGGAAAAGCTGGAACGGGAGCTGGAAGAGCTGGGGGCAGCGCAGGACGTCCGGCTGCAGCCGCTGGAAAACGGCGCGCTCCTGGAGGAGATGCGGTTTTTGGCCCGGCGGGCTGGGGACCTCCGCCTTCAGGAGGAGACCGGCTGGACAGCGGAGGAATACCGGCAGGCAGCAGCACAGTATACCGAAGAATTGAGCGCCCGGCTGCTGGACCGCTACCAGCCCCCTGCCGGGGAATAGGGGACGCTGCATGGCCGGTGGTTCCGGTGCAGCCCCAGAAAAAGGAGAGAGCGTTATGACAGAGACAAAAGCGGTACAGGATTCCGGCGTATCCAGCTGGTTCATGAGCAACCCCTTCCAGAAAAATGCGGTCTACACCCTGCTGACGGGGGCAGATTACGACTTTGTTGTGGGAATGGACGTGGGACACGGGGAGACGGTGGCCTACCTGTTCATTCTGGAAAAGAACGGAGACGGGATGACGGTGCGGGTGGAGCGGCTGCGGCTGAATCACGAGGACGACGCCAAGCTGCCGACCCTGCTTCGCTTTACCGATGATAAGGCCATCATCAAGGCCATCATCGGCCGGAAGGCCCGGAATGCTCCCGGCTTTTTCCAGCATTTCAAGGTGGCGCCGTCCAGGTGGGACACCAAAATCGACCAGGTTCACACCCATGGCGAGCTGATGGAGGCGTTCATCCGCACCCTGTGGGAGCAGATTCTTCAGTATCAGCCCAAGCTGGCGGAGTCCACCGCCCAGGGCCGGGTGCTGCTGACGGTGGGCTGCCCGTCCTCCCGGGAATGGACCAGCCCCCAGGCCATGGAGCGCTACCGGGCGCTGCTGGAACGGGCCACCGGCTGCACCCACACCACCGTCCTGCCGGAGTCCACCGCCGCCATTATGGCCGCCGTCCTCAGCGCAGAGGAGACCGTTCCCCCCTACAAGCTCCAGCTGGAAAAGGGCATCGCCGTGCTGGATGCCGGCTCCTCCACCCTGGACTTCACCTATGTGCAGCTGGGCCAGACCCTCATCACCCGGAGCCTTGCCCTGGGCGGCCATGACCTGGACGAGCAGATGCTGGAGGTGGCCATGGAGGACAGCGGCCTTGTCCGCAGCCAGATTCCGGGAGAGCAGCGTCCCACCCTGCTGATGCAGCTGCGGGAGATGAAGGAGGCCTTCTACCCCGGCGGCGACTCGCTGGGCATCCAGATCATCCCCATCTGGGGACTGGACGGAGAGGGCCGGGCCGACCCCGACCTTCCCAGCGATTTGCAGCTGAAGTTCACCGTGAACCGGGCCTTTATGGAGCGGGCGCTGAACCGGCCCGGCATCCAGCTGAACGGCCATCTCTCCCCCAGGCAGTCCTGGCTGGAACTCTACCGGGAGTTTGTCCAGTATACCAGAGCCCTCTGTCCCGACTGCGACAAGGTCATCATCACCGGCGGCACCAGCTTTGTCACCCAGGTGCGGGAGGCCGTCAACGTCTGCTACGGCGATCAGGTCATCCAGAGCCGGGATCCGTCCTCGTCGGTGGCCCGGGGCCTTGGCTACGCCAAGAGTCTGGAAAGCCGGGGCAGGGTCTACCTGGGCGACTACAAGGCCTTTGCCAAAAAGCTCAGTGAGCAGCAGTACAAGGCCTTCACCTACGAGCTGGCGACCTATATCGCCGGGGTGGTCTGCGACAATATGCAGGTATGCGCCGCCAGTCTGGCGGAATCCGACGCCACCGTGGTGGTGGGCAGCTTTATTGAAAGGGTGAACCAGCGGGTGCTCCGCAGCCCCAAGCTCACCGGGGAAACCGGCGAGCAGGCGGTGCAGGAGATCTTCTCCCGGCACTTTTCCGAGGCTGTCGTCAAGATTCACGAGGAGGCCAACAAGATTTCAGCCCACATCTACGGCGCCAGCATCCAGTCAGCGCCCCGGTTTTCCAGCCTGACCGCCGATCAGCTGGCGGCCATCAGCAAACGGCTGGGCCTTTCCAGTGTGGTCAGCAAGGCCTGGATCGCCACCCTGGTTCCCGGCGCCATCTTCTCGATTCTCAGCACCGTTTTGCTGGTCATGGCCATGGCCCTTGCCGTCATCCAGCCCCTGACCTCCCTGTTGCTGATCACGCTGTCCCTGGCACTGGACAATCAGAACTGTCAGGAGAAGATCATGGAATTTGTGGTCAAGGACCATACAGAGATGAAACCCTGGATGCTCAGAAAGGTAGTGGGCAGCCTGGAAAAGGAGTCCAGCCGTCAGAAGACGGTCATCAAGGCCGCCGGAAAAGCAGCCGAGGCCATGCAGAAGGCCGGCGTGCTGAAGCAGGAGCTGGAATCCATCTTGCAGGACCAGGCCGAGATCGCCCTGGGCAAGGTGCTGTTTCTGGTCTACGACAACGAGCCCTCCTGATTCATCCGGTTCCCCGGGCAGCCTCCTGCTGTCCGGGGCTGCTCACAATCCGAAAGGTGGCATACAATGAAACAATTCATGATGCAGGGAAAGGCCATCACCGGCCCCATGCGGTACCGGACCTATTTCAGCCCCCGGGACCTGCTGGTCTGCCGGGAGCTGGCTGCCGGCTTTTTCCAGCAGCAGCTTCGCTTTCTGTCGGGTGCGCTGCTCTACCACACCGAAATGTTCTATGCTGTGACCTTTGACCCGGACTGGAACCCGGACTTCTCCCTGCCCGGAGAATACGCCGGTGAGGCCCGGGCGCTTTGCAACCTGCCCCAGTACCGCCAGAAGGCTCAGCTGCGGCTTTACTTTTCCACCCCGGCCCAGCAGCAGAACCTGAAAGCCTTCTGGGCGCTGGCCCGGGAGACCGGGCTGCCTTCCGCTGACTGGCAGCGGCTCTTTTGCCTGCTCACCGCCGGGTACGGCCTGGCGGGCAAGACCCTCGACGACTGTCCCTTCTCTCCAAAGGAGGCGAAGGCTGCCTACCTGCGGCAGCCGGTGGACAGCATGGCCCAGGATGAGGAATGGCTCTCCCTTTCCGGCACCGGCCCCGTCATTCTCCCGGCCCGGGAGGCTCCTTACCGCCTTCTGATGGAGACCGGGGCGGAGGCGCTGCTTTCTGAGGGCGCCGTCATCATCCCCAGAAAGCTGAAGGCGGTTCCCCATCCCCAGGGCGGCCGGGACATTCCGGTGACCCTCCGGCTCTATGCTGGTCCCGATGACCCCGCCCCCCAGGAGGTGCGGATTTTTCCCGGAGATTACCGCTATCTGAACGTTGTGGGGGAGAAGCCGGTGCATCTCCATCCGGTTTCGGCCGAAACGCCCTTCTGCCGGGTGGAGCGGGCAGGCGGCAAGCTCTCGGTCACCGATGCCCAGGGCAGCCGCCGGGTCTTCTCCTGTGGAGAGCTGGACATCATCGGCTTTGCGCCGGAATGGGAGGACACGGGCTGGATTCTGTTAAGCGGCCTGGGGGTGGACTACTCGGCCTACTCCCACCGGTGGACCTATGGCCCGGTTCTGCCCGGTGAGGAGGAAACCATTGTGGAGGTGGAATTCCGGGGAGCGGAGTGCCTGCTGCTGGACCAGCACGGCTATGTCCACTCCAACCTCCATCCGGTGAGCAAAACCCGTGCCGCAGCCCTGTGCCAGTTCCGGCGGGAAAAGGAGGATACAGAATGGAACAGAAACAGATGAAGGTGATGGACAGGCTGATCGCCCAGTGCCGGCAGGCCTATCAGGCGAGGATGCCCCTCATCATGGTGGACACCGACGAAATCGAGCTGATGCGGCGGTTGGCCCGGGAGGGCGACCTGGTGGAGCTGCTCATGCCGGTGACCCCCGCCGATGACCGCCACGACGCCCCTTACTACGCCTATGTGGGAATGCACCCCAACCGGCTCGAGCTGTGCAGCAACTTTTCCGAGGACCCGGAGCTGTTGGAGGAGCTGGGCCAGAAGGGCGGCGCCATGTCCTACCGGAAGCCGTCCATGCTCTTTCTGCTCCACCTGACCCAGCAGAGCTGGAACGGCCGCAGCAAGGGGGAGAACAGCATGATTTCCCAGCTGCGCCGGTACGTCAACCGGTATGTCTCCTGCCAGAACGTCTCCTCCGCCCTGAAAAACAGCTGTGTGCTGCTGTTTGGCGACCCGGCGTTGCTGCCCGGGGACTTAAAGCCCTATACCGAGGTGGTGGGGGTGGAGTACCCCAAAACCTGGGAGATTATGGCGCTCATCTGCAACCTGGCCGCAGAAAACGGCTGTCCCTATGAAAAGCCGGAGTACGCCCGGGAGCTGGCCCTTCAGATGACCGGCTTCAGCCTGATTCAGGCTGAAAACCACGTCAAGCGGCTGCTCTGGCTGGACAGCGAGGACGGCAGGCCGCTGCTTTTCCAGGAATGCCGGGATGAGCTGCTGCTGGACGCCAAGGCCCAGGCCATTGAAAGCTCCGGCGGCCTTTTGCAGCTCTACCGGGAGCGGCAGCCCAGAGAGGACAAGGCCCGTCCCGCCGGGGAGGACCGAGAAGCGGGGAAGAAAACCGCTTCCGACCAGCTGGGCGGCATGAAGGCCTACAAGGCCTGGGCCGAGGAGGCCGGGAAACGGATGGACAAGACCCAGCGCCATCAGTTTGCCCTGGAACGGGGCGTGCCGGCCCTCAAAGGGGTGCTGCTCTGCGGCGTGCCGGGCTGCGGCAAATCCGAGGCGGCCAAGATTCTCTACCGGCAGTGGGGCACCCCCATGGTGAGAATGGACATGGACCAGCTGATGGGCGGTCTGGTGGGCGATTCGGAGCGCAACCTCCGTCAGGCCCTGGCCCAGGCCGAGGCCATGGCGCCCTGTATCCTCTGGATTGACGAGCTGGAAAAGGGCTTCAGCGCCGCCACCTCGGGCAGCAGCGACGGCGGCACTTTCAAACGGATGTTCGGCCGCCTGCTGACCTGGATGCAGGAGAACACCAAGCCCTGCTTCATCTTCGCCACCGCCAACGACATCAGCCCGCTTCCGTCGGAGTTCTTCCGCAGCGGACGGTTTGACGCCCTCTTTGCCGTCTACATGCCCACCAACGACGAGTGCCGGGAGATCTTCAAGGAACAGATGCGCCGTGCCCAGCGGCTGCGGGAGAAGACCGCCGAGGAGCAGGGGGAGGGAAAGCCGCGGCCCCTGTTCCAGGACGACCCGGTCATGGGCTGTTTTACCGAAAGCGCTCTTCAGAAGATCATGGATCTGGTGATGGAGGGCCGGGATCCGGATGCGCCCGAGGGCATCAAGTTCCTCTCCGGCGCCGACATCCAGAAGATCACCACCTGCGCCCTGACCCGGATTCCCCGGGAAAAGCTCACCGCCCCCATCGATTTGAGCAGCTGGCTTTCCGCCCTCCGGGAGGTCATCGCCGACCCCGCCATGACGACGGTGGGCAGCAGCAGCGCCAATCTGGACAAGATTGCCGCCTGCTATGTCCGGCTGATGCGGGAGAATTTTGCGCCGGTCTCCTCGCCGGATCAGCTGCTCTTCCAGAAGGAGCACTACCACCGCCAGATCAACGAGCGCAAGGAGGTCACCGTCACCTATACCGGCTCCTGCAGGATGACCCAGCCCTATGACCGGGCGCTGTTTTACGCCCTCAAGGACCGGATTGAGCTGATAGCCTCCCAGGTGGAGGCCAACGCCCTGCGGCGGCTGTGCGAGTAGGCGGCCTGCGCCGGGCTGATGGGGGACAGGGTTCCCATTGGGCGGCCCTGTTTTGGCAGAATTTTTCCCGCCGGCCGGTTTTGCTGCCCCCGCCCCCAGTGATACCATATAACCAGAAGGAGTGACCCCGCCATGAAGATGACAGAGCAGGAACGGTCCGCCATGATCCGCCGCTCGGCGTATGCGTGGAGCTGTTTTCAGGACAATACCCCGGCAGAGGAGATCCTCAGCCAGATCTACTGCGACGGCCTGACCGACAAGTCCCCCCGGCAGGGGGCGCTCATGGCCGGGGAGGTGCTGGGCTGGATGGCCCGGTTCCAGCAGGGCTATGACGCCATGCTGGAGGACCCGGAGGGGTACACCGGCTGGCTGCTTTCCCGGGAGATGGCGCCGCTGCTGGCGGAAAACCGCCTTCAGGCGCTGCGGCAGCTGATGGGGATGCTGGACCCGGCGCAGACGGAGCCCCCTTCTGCCAGTGAGGAGGCCCTTCGCCGGGAAGCCGTCAAGCTGCTGGTCAACAGAGAGGATGCGGCGGCGGTAGAGCAGCTGCTCTGCGCCGTTCCCGACGGCGAGCCCCGGAACCGCCGGCTGGTGAAAACCGTCTGCGGCGAGGAGATGACGCTGGCGGTGAACACCATGGTGGCCTACACCATGGTCAAGAACGGCGAGCTGGGCGCCGGTGCAGCGAGGACTGCGTCTCTGGGGCAGGTCACCGCCGGTGTCTGCGCCGAGGACCTGCTTCAAAGCATCTGCCAGGAGGAGCGGGCGGGCTACCTCTCCCCGGAGCAGGCGGCAGAGCGCCGGTATGCCGCTTCGGCGGTCTGCCGGGTCATGCTGCTGCTGGCGGGGGCGGCAGCGGCCGGGGGACTGGCCATGCTGGCCACAGAGGGCGCGGTCCTCACCGCCGGGATGGCGCTGCTGGCTGCGCTGGGAAGCATCATGGCGGAGAAATACCGGCTGGACCGCCAGATGGTGGAGGCGTGCGCCGAAGACCTGACGGCGCCGGTGGTGGCGCTGCCTCAGCCGGACAGCTGGCAGGGCAGGCAGGCGGCAGCGCCGCTGCCCCAGCCTCCGCTGGAAACGGTGGACGAGGAGCAGGAGGACAGCGAGGAGATGCCGCTCACGCTGTTCTGAGAGAGGAGGGGCGGCTGTGAAGCGTAAAAGCCCGCTGGAGCGGGAATGGGAGCGGCTCTGCCGGAAGGAGGCCGCACTGGATCGGGCCGCCGTCCGGGCGGTTCCCCCGGCGTGGAAGGCCGGGCTGGAGGCCCGGGTGCCGGAAAAGGCGCTGAAGGGGCTGGAATCCGCCTTTGCCAAGGGGTTCTCGCTGGTGTTCCAGCATGGCGCTGGCATCATCGGGAAAACCTGCGGCACCGAAAAGCTGCGCCAGCAGCACGACGCCCTCCACCGGGCGGCACTGGCCACCGGCAGCCGCCGGGACCTCCGCCGCCTTCCCGCCGCCAGCCGCACCGCCCAGCTGGGCAGCCTGGCCCTCACCACGGCGGAGGGGGCTGCTTTGGGCCTGCTGGGGGTGGGGATGCCGGATATCCTGCTGTTTCTCGGCGTGCTGCTCCGGGGCATCTGTGAGACCGCGCTGCGGTTCGGCTTCGACTGGGAGTCCCCCCGGGAGCAGCTGATCATCCTGAGCATGATGGAGACGGCGGTTTCCAGGGGCGAGGAGCGGCTGGCGTGCAGCGCCGGGCTTCAATGCCTGCTGACCTCGAAGCGGACCCCCTCTGAGGAGGAACTGAAGGCCCAGATGCAGAAGACCGGCGCTGCCTTTGCTTCCGGGATGCTGTTTGCCAAGTTCGTCCAGGGCCTGCCGGTGGTGGGGGTGGCGGGCGGCCTGATGAACCCGGTTTTCTACCGGCGGGTGATGCAGGTGGTGCAGCTTCAGTACCAGAAGCGGTGGCTGCGGCAGCTGGCCGGGCAGAAGGGCGTCTTCCTTCAGAACCGGCAGCTTTGAGGCGGTGTTTGTTTTGGGCACGCCTGCGCCCGGGGCCAGATGCCGCCATTACAGGCGCAGATCGGCCGGGACATCATCGAGCGCTGTGTGGAGGGGCTCGAGGCGTTCTGCCGGACCGATGCCCATGAAGGGAGCAGAGAAGATGGATGACAGAAAAAAATGTCCGGCAGAGCCGGAGCGGTACCCCTTTACCCAGTGGCAGGTCTACGGCAGCCCCATCTATGGCATCGTGCCGGGGGACCCGGTGGTGGAGTTCGTCGACCCCCAGACCGGCAAACGCACCACCATCATCGACGGCAAACGGGCCATCTGCCACTTCCCCGGCATCGAAAACCAGGCCGAAATCGAAAAACATATCGGGGAGGGGAGCCTGCTGCCCTATAACCTCTTCGGCGTACGTTTCAGCGTGGAGGATGCGGAGCACTACCGGATGGCCTGGACGGTGCAGCTGGACGGACGGTTCTGGGAGGACGAGGAGGGCTTCGGCGGAACACCGGACAACGAGATAGAGCTCTATGCCCTGCTGGACCGGGAGGGGCGGTTTGTCACGCCGTTCCGGCTGAGGGAGTGCTAGCGGCAGACTGTGGGCAAGGCGTGCCCCCTCGCCGTCTCAAAACGAAAAAAATAGGGCTTTCCATTGAAAAAGTGCCGGCCTTCTGTTATAATGTACCACACAGAAGGCCGGCTTTGCTGCCGGTAACATGAGAGGAGAGCACGACATGGTAAACCCCATTCTGGACATCAAAAGAGAGTGCCGGGCGCTGGTGGAACAGGCGCTGGCAGCGGCGATGGAATCGGGACAGCTGGAACGATCGGCGCTGCCGGACTTCCAGGTAGAGATCCCCGCCGACGTCTCCCACGGCGACCTGTCCGCCAACGCGGCACTGGTCTCAGCGCGGACCTTCCGAAAGGCCCCCCGGATGATCGCCGACATCCTCGCTGGGGCAATCCGATTGGAGGGCTCCAGCTTTGACCGGGTGGAAGTAGCCGGTCCCGGCTTCCTCAACTTCTTTCTGGGACGGGAATGGTTTTCCCAGGATGTGCTCCATGTCCTGAAAGAGCAGGACCAGTACGGCCGCACCGCCTTTGGCGGGGGCAAACGGATGCTGGTGGAGTTTGTCTCCGCCAATCCCACCGGCCCCATGCACATCGGCAACGCCCGGGGCGGCGCCATTGGCGATACCCTGGCGTCGGTGCTGGACTGGGCCGGCTATGACGTCAACCGGGAATTCTACATCAACGATGCCGGCAACCAGATCAATAAATTCGGCCTGTCCCTTTCCCTGCGGTATTTGCAGGTCTGCGCCGGGGAGGAGGGCAGCCCCGACGACAGCTATATGCCCGAGGACAGCTACCACGGTCAGGACATCATCGACCATGCCCGGGCCTTTTACGCCCTGCACGGGGATGCCTACCGGGAGGTTTCCGAGGAGGAGCGCCGTCGGGCGCTGGTGGCCTATGCGCTGCCCCTGAACATTGAGGGGCTGGAACGGGACCTGCTCCGGTACCGCATCCGGTATGACCGCTGGTTCAAGGAATCCTCCCTTCACGAAAGCGGCGAGGCCGCCCGGGTGGTGGAGATGCTCACCCAGAAGGGGTATACCTACGAGGAGGAAGGGGCGCTCTGGTTCAGAGCCACCGATTTCGGTGCAGACAAGGACTTTGTTCTCCGCCGCTCCAACGGCTTTTTCACCTATGTGGTGCCGGACATCGCCTACCATTATAACAAGCTGGTGACCCGGGGCTATGACAAGGCCATCGACGTGCTGGGCGCCGACCATCACGGCTATGTGCCCCGTCTGAAGGCCGCCCTCCAGGCGCTGGGCGTCGATCCCGACCGGCTGGATGTGGTGCTGATGCAGATGGTGCGGCTGGTGCGGGGCCATGAGGTGGTCAAGCTGTCCAAGCGCTCCGGCAAGGCCATCACCCTGGTGACGCTGCTGGACGACATTCCCATCGACGCCGCCCGGTTCTTCTTCAACCTGCGGGAGGCCAACTCCCAGTTTGACTTTGACCTGGATCTGGCGGTGGAGCAGACCAGCTCCAACCCGGTGTACTACGTTCAGTACGCCCACGCCCGTATCTGCTCCATCATGGTCAAGCTGGCAGCAGAGGGCATCCAGCCCAGAGCGGTGACACCCGCCGACCTGGCGGCCCTGACCGCTCCTGCCGAGATCGAGCTGATCCGCCGGATCGCCCAGTTCCCCGAGGAAATCGCCGAGGCCGCCAGAAGCTACGACCCCGCCCGGATTACCCGGTATACCACCGACCTGGCGACCCTGTTCCACAAGTTCTACAACGCCTGCAAGGTCATCGGCGAGGATGAATCGCTGATGCAGGCCCGGATTGCCCTTTGCGAGGCCACCCGGATTACCCTGGAAAATGCGCTGACCGTTCTGGGCATCACCGCCCCGGTCTCGATGTGAGAAAAGCGTGTCCGGCAGCTGTCGGGCACGCTTTTTTGTCCTCTTTTCTCCACAATATACAGTGGATTTGTTGACTTTTTGCTAAAAATTCGGTATGATGGAGGTAAAATATGGGCGTTTGAAAGGAGGATGAAAGTTCCTGGCGATTCCTTACAGAGAAAAAAACGTGTGACCATCCGCCATCCTGATGGAAAAGGAGGGATTTTCATGAGGAAACAGTTACAGCTGACAGCCATTCTGCTGGCCCTGTCCCTGACGGCCTGCGCACCGTCAAATGCACCTGCTACCAGCAGTGAACCGCCGGCCCCCGAAAGCAGCACTCCGGCACCCGCTCAGCCGGAAGCTTCGGAGCCGGAGACTTCCAAGGAGGCTGTTTCTGAGGAATCAGAGGAGACGGAAACGCTCAACCTGACCGAACGGCAGGACTGGACCTTCTCCGCTGACCTGACCGATGTGGATATAGAAATGGACCTGGGCGGCCTGACCGTGGAGCCGGGGGACGCCTTCGCCCTGACGGCCGAAAACTTCAACCCGGACTGGCTCACGGTGGAGGAGCAGGACGGAACGCTCCGCCTCGTCTATCACAAGCCGGAGTCCGACCAGCAGGATGACCGCACATGGGAGGAGAAGGCAGCGGAAAAAGAGGAGAATCATCACCAGTTCCTCCTGACTCTGCCGGAGGGGCATCAGGTGGACGAATTCTCGATGCACGCGGGTGTTGGCTCGCTTCTGCTCCGGCAGCTGGCCTTCCCCGAGCTGGACCTGTCCACAGGCACCGGCTACTTCCTTCTGGAGGACGTTTCCAGCGAGACCTTTGAGCTGGGATGCAGCACCGGCGAGGTGAAGGGGAAAAATCTGGTCATCTCCCGGGAGACGGAGATTTCGCTGAGCACAGGTTCGGTTTCCCTCAGCGGCGACCTGTCCGGGGAAATTGAGGTGGAGAACAGTACCGGCGAGATCGAACTTTACCTTCGTCAGCCCCGGGACGCCTACGTCCTTTCCGGCAAGGTATCTCCCGCTGGCAGTATCCAGGTGGACGGTGCGCCCTTCTCCGGCTCGGATGCAGCTGCCGGGGGAAAACACAGCCTTCGGGTGGGCGGCGGTACGACAGAGATCAGCCTGTGGTTTGATTCTGAGGGCCCGGAGGCCTGAGGGACAGCGGTCCCGGCGTTTACGCCGGGGCTGCTTTTTTATGTACAATGGGTGTAAATTTAAGCGTTGGCCTTGTATTTTTTCGACAGTATGCTATCATAGAACCGAAGATTTTCTGGGCCATTTCTGAAAATAAAGCACAGGCTTTTCAGAAATCCCGGATGGAAAGAAGGGAAAGCCATGTCCCAGCGTATCCAGAAGCTGGACCCCAATTTCCGGGCCGCTGCCCTGTTTGACGGGCCCTTCGCCCGGGACTGCACGGTGGACGGCTGCCACCCCAACGATCTGGGCTTTTCCCGGATGGCGCTGAAAATCACCCCGGCCATCAGCCGGGTACTGAATCTGTAAGAAAGAAGGATGCAACATGCTGGCACAACGTCCCCCGATGGGGTGGAATTCCTGGAACACCTTCGGTTCCAATATCTCGGAGGAGCTGATCTTCTCCATGGCCGATGCCATGGTGGCGGACGGTTACCTGGCCGCCGGGTATGAGTACCTGGTCATCGACGACTGCTGGTCCCTGATGGAGCGCAGCGCCGACGGTCACCTGGTTCCCGACCCCGCCAAGTTCCCCCACGGTATGAAGGCCGTGGCCGACTACGTCCACAGCAAGGGCCTGAAATTCGGTATGTACTCCTGCGCCGGTGTCCGCACCTGCGCCGGTTACCCCGGCAGCTATGACCACGAGTTCACCGATGCGGCCGACTTCGCCGCCTGGGGCGTGGATTTCCTCAAGTACGACTTCTGCAACTTCCCCTCCTCTGCCCACTGCAAAAACCGCTACCTGCGGATGAGCAT
>CALXFL010000039.1 GCA_944387515.1 uncultured Clostridia bacterium | reverse complement strand
TTGGTGAGGGGATCCCGGCTGGCCGCCTTGGCCTGGGCGATTTCCCGTTCCTTTTGGATGTGAATATCCCGAAGGTAGATGAGTGCATAGAGGTTCCGGGTAAATTCTTCCTGGAAGACGTGAAGCACCAGTTCCACCCATCGCAGCTCTCCATTCATGGGACGGCGGTAGCAGAATCGCCGGTTGATGCCGTTGGGCCCCACCTGTATAGCAGAGCAGCAGTTGTGGAATTGCTTTACTTCCTCTGCGGTAAGGTATTGCCGCAGCTGTTCTTCCAATATCCGGATGAAGTGGGTGTAGTTTCCCTGTACTCGTTCGTAATCTCGCTGCCAGAGGCCACCGATGGATTTCAACTCGCCGCTTTCCAGATCCACCTCTGCATAGGCAATGGCCTCGGAGAGCATGGCTTCGTAAAAACGGCGGACTCGCAGATGTTCCAGTTCCAGTACCCGCTGTGCACCGCAGGGCTTCACCACGGCGACGACGGTGTCCAGATCCTGATGTTCCCGGCTGGGATGACGCAGGATCATTTCATACCATTCATAGGTACCGTTTTTGGATTTCAGCAGCAGTTCCAGTTGGAGATGGCTGGTTTTGACCCGCACCCGGGAGAAGGTCTGTTCCAGTAACTGGGCAAAATGAGGATGGACAATGCCTTCGGTGATCCAGCACTGCGGGAATCCAGACTCATGAAGTGCTTCACCGGCTAACAGCCTTCGGCCGTTGTGGAAGAAGATGGAATGGGTGAGCTCATTGAATTCAAAGGTGTCTCGAATTTCCACCTCCGGCAGTGCCTGAGGACGCTCGATGTTGCTGATAATCCGGTGGTAGCCCTTGAGACAGATGCATCCATCCTGTTCTCCTGCCCGTATACCCGTGCAGCGTACCATGACTTCACCCAGTTCGGGGTGTTTCCAGGTGTATTCCAGCTGGGTGATCCGTCCAGTTTGTGCCATCTGCTCTACGCTCTGTTTTACATAGTGATAGTAGCCGTCGTTGATGCGGCTATGCCAGAATTGATAGCATCCTTCTTCGTCCAGGACTTCCTGAACCCCCATAACCTGAAGCATGGCATCATCTGCGAGCATCCGGTTATGGGTTCGGTCAGGCGTCAGATAAATGACCCAAAGGCCTACACCCACCAGTGCAGGAATATTCTGATAATCACTTTGCAGCAGGGTGCGTAGACGAGCTTCACTGCGGTCCTGCCGGATGCGGTTGATGAGGAAGCAGGAAAGCACCCGAACCTGGGAGTCATCGCTGATGGCGGAACGGGGATTGTCTACACCGATAAAACCGATGAGTTGGTTGTCCATCCACATGGGCACCGCAATCAGCCGGTTGATGTCCTGAGAAGAGAGCACCTCCCATTCTATTGGGCTTGTTTCCTTCAGCGGTTCCAGATTCAGCATAATGACGGACTGATTTTTCTGGAAGAGATCCATCCAACGGGCCACTGCTTCGGGCGGAACCTGCTGAAGCTGATGAATCTGGGGTTTAACGTGGGTGTCACACCATTCAAAGGTGTTGTTCCAGTGGGTGGGGGAGAGCGGATCCCGTTCAAAGAGGTAGGCCCGGTCCGCCTGATGGAATTCTCCTACGGCAGCCAGCACCTGCTGGACAGCCTGCCGGTAATCGCTGGTGCGGGTCAGGATTTCGGCGTAATCCACTACCTTTTCAGCAAAGGCAAGCCGCTCCTGAAGATTCTGGCTGACCTTCTCATGTTTGGTAATGTCTTGTGCCACTTCCAATCGGAGATTGCGGCCGGAGGAACAAAATTTTTTGTCATTTACCAAAAAATGCCTGCCGCAGTAATCATTTTGCAGGTCCCAGGTGTAGAACTGATCCTCCTTCAGCAGGTGGTTGGTGCAGAAGGTACAGGGTTCATCCCTCCCCTGCAAAACCCGGTAGCATTTTTTGCCCTGATAATCCCGTTGGCCGAAAATTTGTTGACCGGCAGGATTGAGGTAATAGAGCTCATAGGTGTCCATGTCACTCACATAGAAGATGTCCTCTGATTGTTCCAGGACTGCCTCCATGAGAATTTCCTCCGAGAAGGAAGCCGGGATTTCCGGCGGAATGGAGACCACCTGCTGGGGCGTGTGGATTTGGGGCAGCTGACCAGTGAGGCAGATGCTTTCAAAATCCTCGGGCGTCAATGGCCGGGAGAAGAGAAATCCCTGCAGGATATCGGGCCGCAGTTCCTTTAAGACGGCCAGTTCTTCCACCTTTTCAATTCCTTCACAGCAGATGCGAATCTGGCTGCTGGCAGCCAGCTCCAGCATATTTTTGAGCAGGCGGTAATTGTAGGCGCTGTGATGGACGTCCTGCACAAAGCAGCGGTCAATTTTGATTTCATCCACCCGGATTTCCTGAAGCCGGCTCAGGCTGGAATAGCCGGTGCCGAAATCGTCTACCGAGATTTCAATGCCTACCGCTTTCCACTGTTGCAGAATCCGGTTAACGGCGGGGGAGTTCATCAGCTGCATACTCTCTGTCAACTCGATGGTGAGGGCGTGGCCCGGCAAGCCGCTTTCCTTCAATAAGGAGATCACCTGGCGGTCAATGTCAGGCTGACAGAACTGGGGATAGGACATATTGACGCTGATACGCAGATCGGGAATTTGCCGCCGCCATTTACGGCACTGGTTCAGCACCTGCCGCAGCATCCAAAGTCCAACATCACAGATCATGCCGGTTTGTTCCAGCAGAGGAATGAAAGCAGACGGCGGAAAGGCCTCGCCCTGGGGCGAGCGATAACGCAGCAGCGCTTCAGCCCCATAGAGCTGTTGGGACTGACAGAATACCTGTGGCTGATACACCACAGAAAATCCGGTAAATCCTGCCTGAATGCTTTTGGCCAAATTTTCCTTTAGTTCCAGTTGCGCCAGGTCCTTTTCATAGTCTGCTGCCGAGAAAAACCAAAGGGTATTTTTTCCCTGATTTTTGGCCTGGTCCAGGGCGTTTTCAGCAAACTGATAGAGGGTTCCAGAATCGGGCACGCGGTATTCCCGGAAGGGAACACAGCCGCCAGACAGGGTACACTGTCCGCAAAGCCGGCGGTTTACAGCCTGAAATAGGGCACAGACCTGTTCTCTGGTATAATCTGGCAGGCAGATGGCAAAGCAGTCGCCATTCATTCGGTAGATTCGCTGATCTCCCACGGCAACGTCTTCCAATGCTTCCGCCACCCGGCGAAGCAACTGGTCACCGAAGCTGCGGCCCCGCTTCAGGTTGATGCTTTTCAGTTCATCCACCCCAGCCAGCAGCAGGTATCCGTCCAAACCGTCATTCCGCACCGCTTCCAGCTCTTCCTTGAGTTGATCCATGAAGAAGGTGCCGGTGAGCCGGTCAGTCTGCTTTTCCAGCAGGGTATCGGATACCCTGCCGATCATCCACAAGGGCTTGCCATCGGCATCCAAATAGCTTTTTCCCCGGCAGCTGATCCAGACGGCATTGCCCTGCCGGTTGAAGATTCGGTATTCCATATTATGGGTGAGCTGTTGCCCGGAAATGATTCGTTCCAGGTCCTCCTGAAGAGCGGGGAGATCCCGGGCGTAGACCAGCTGGGTCCACTCATCCAGGGTACAGCAGGGTTCACCATGCTGCATCAGGTTGTAATTTTTCCGGATGCTTTCGGAAAGGTACAGCTTTTGGGTGGAAAAATGCCAGAGGAAAAAATAATCATCTGAACTTTCACTGAGAAAGTTCAGCATATTGAGGTAAACCTCCAGCGATTTTTCTGTTTCCTGTTGATAGCTCATCGTTGCACTTCTCCGTTTGAAAATATTTGTGGAAGGAACAGATATTCCATTGAAATAAGTAGAAACTTATCTCTGATTTTAAGACGAGTATACACTCTTCCAATCCTTTCGTCAACTGTTCCAGGAGAGGAAATCATAGCAAAAGGCCCCGGAAGTACCACGGGGGTACTTCCGGGGCTTTGGTGGTGTGACCAAGCCTATAAGCCGAGTTCTGTCGTGTGTGACAATCTATCTCGACAAGACGTCGCCGCCTTGCTCCAGCCACCCGTCGGAAGCGTCGGGCCAACGATAACCTTCCAGTCGGTGTTGCATCGGATAGGGTTTACATGGCAGCGGAGTCTCCTCCGCTCCGGTGAGCTCTTACCTCGCCTTTCCATCCTTACCGGGAAATCCCGGCGGTATCTTTCTGTTGCACTTTCCCTAAAGTCGCCTTCGGCTGCCGTTAGCAGCTACCCTGCCCTGTGATGCTCGGACTTTCCTCATACCGGTCAAAGCCGGCACGCTGCCACACAGCTTGCTCACAATTTTACAGTTTACCATGGAGCGGGATTTTTGTCAAGGGGCGTCCTCAGTCCCAGGAGACAAAGGCGGGCCGGAGCGTCCAAGTTTGGAGCCGGGCATGGTGAAGGATACCGGGAACCTCCAAATCCGGATGGAAAATGGGCCAGCCGCCGCCCCAGTGGGAATCAGGATTGACGAAATCGCCGCAGCAGAACTGCCCGCTCCGCAGGGGAATGGGCTGGTCCGGGTGGGCGCCGGCTGCCGCTGCCAGGGTGGCAAAGGCGTCCACTGGGCTGACGTCTCCATGAGGGAGATGGTAGAGATTGGGAATCCGGGGATAGCCCAGCACCAGATCCACCTGTTCCAGTACAGCCTGTCCCAATTGGGCAAGGGTCACCGGATTGGGGCAGGTCGTGGGACAGTCCTCTTCCGGTCCGTACCAGTCGCCTGCCGTCAGCGGCAAGCCGCAGACATACCGGGCCAACAGCTGAAGCAGCTGGGCTGCACTCCAGCTCTGCTTTCCTTTCGAGGCGAAGGTCACCCGGCCGTTCAGCTGTCTGGCCAGTTTTACCAGGGTGGCGCCATCCGGTGGGAGGGGAGACTGCTGCATCAGGGCAGTGGCTTCAGAGGCAGTGAGGAAGACGGCGCCCATGTGGAGCAGATGGGTGAGGTAACGCTCCAGTCCGTCTATGCGGCGCTGCATTTCCTCTGGGGAGCAGGTGGCCGCCGGACGCCAGGCAGTGCTGTTCTGTCCGTGGGAGAAGTTGACGCTGTCCCAGAACTCGTTGCAGGCGAATTCACAGGGATGGTAGTAGACGCTCAGGAACTGGAAGGGGCGTTCTCCCTGGATCAGTTGATCCACCTCCCGGATGGCTGCATCGGGATCTCCGCCGGGATCCAGCCGGGGTGTGGCCCACAGGCCGGTGAACTGAAGAAGTCCGCCATACCAGAAGGCATCACCATTCAGATTCAGCACCGAGTGAGCGTCCAGGCAGGAGGTGACGCCCCATTTCCGCAGCACCGGGAAGACCTGACTGGCCCAGGAGCCGCCGGGCTGGCCGTAGGTGGTCATCTGCTGTCCCAGCAGCCGGGTCAGGGTATCAAAGGCCTCCTGCTCCCTGTTTTCAAAGGCTGCCGCTCCTTCGGCAAAGCCCAGGTCCTTCAGATATTCCGTGGGAACCGGGTGCAGGCTGTGGGTGGCAGTGTGGTAGCCCACCTCCTGACGGGCCAGCAGCCGGAAGATATCCTGTCTTCCCCGCATGGCCATGACCCGGCCCTTTTCTCCCACCAGCTTGAAGGTGCCCCGGATGCCCAGCCGGTCCAGCATCTTCAGCAGGCTCAGCAGGGCGTCATCGGCTTCTGGCGTGATGTAGTCCTCCACATCAAACCAGAGAAGCACACCAAATGTCTTGCTCATGTTGTCACATCCTTTCGCCGCAGGGCTTTTACCGTCATTGTAGCACAGCTGCTCCTGTTTGTCATCCTTATGAGAGAAAATAACGCCGAATGGGTCAATTTTTTTGATGCCGCATACCATATAGAAAGGCAAAATTGCCGATCCCCTGAAAAGGAGGCATCAAGATGGGCGTTACAAGCTCAAGCAAAATTATTGACCAGCAGGAGATTCCCTGCGGTGGCCAGCTGGGTGTACAGCTGGGCCTTTCCGCGGCACCCAATATTGTGGAAAATCCGGTGGATATCGTACTGGTACTGGACCGGTCGGGAAGTATGGCAGGCATTCCGCTGGCCAGCATGAAGCTGGGTGCGGAGACCTTCATCGACATCATCGCCCAGTCCACTGGCGGGGGCGACGACATTGGTTCGGGCAGCCGGATCGCCATTACCAGCTTTTCCAGCTCTGCCACAGCAGACACCGGTCTCATCACCTCGGTTTCCGACCTGAAAGCCGCTGTCAATGGACTGTCGGCAGGTGGAACCACCAACCACGCTGCTGCCTTTTCCACGGCAGCTTCACTCTTTGATCCGTCTTCTTCCAGCGGCCAGATCCTCGTCATGTTCACTGATGGCAAGACCACAGCAGGTCCGCCTCCTGCACCAGTGGCCGCTGCCGCCAAGCAGGCTGGCACCATCATTTATTGTATCGGACTCATCGGAGCGGATGGCATCGATGTGGACGCCCTCAATGAGTGGGCGACGCAGCCGCCTGCTGCCCATGTGTCGGTAACA
This sequence comes from uncultured Clostridia bacterium, assembly GCA_944387515.1. Classification (GTDB taxonomy): domain Bacteria; phylum Bacillota; class Clostridia; order Oscillospirales; family Ruminococcaceae; genus Faecivivens. Next base: position 6,206 of record CALXFL010000039.1, on the reverse strand, counting down.
CCTGATGCCGCTGATCTGGAGCAGCTGTTTGCCGAGCTGGCCGCCAACATTTCCAAGCCTGGCGCCACTGGTATCGTGGTGGAAGAGGAGGTGGCTGAAGATTTTGAGATCATCAGCCTGTTCCCCCCCAACCGGGGTACTGCCATGGTGCTGGACAGCCGCCGTATCCGGTAGGAGATTCCCCAGCTGGGCGCCAGCGGCAGTGAAGGCGCTCAGCTTTCCTTCCAGGTGCGCCATCTGGGCTTACAGGACGGCCTACTGCCGGTGAACCAGTCCATCACCTACTCGGATGTAGAGGGAAACCTGGTTTCCTTCCCGGAACCGGCGGTGCAGGTTTCCTGTGATGTAGTGATTACAGAACCCTGTCCGATGCCAGTGCCGGTGGTGATGGAGGGCTGCCGTCAGACGATGGAGGTGGATGTAGGCCATCTGCCCCTGACCCATGCCGGACGGATTCTGCAAATGGAGGTAACCCTGCCTGGAATTTGTCCCGGCGTCCGGACGGCACTGGCGATTTGTCTGGAGGAACTGGATGAAGCAGGTCAGTCTCACCCCCGCGGATTCAAGGCCATGACCATTCCGGCTCACCATGCGCCGGGCTGCCGGGATGTGCGGGTGCGCTGTATCCGGTTTATTCTGCCGGAGGATGATGTACCCAAAAGTAAAGAGCTCTGTGCCGAGCGGCTTTTGCAGGTGCGGATGGAAGCTCACCAGATTGACAGCTGTTGTGCCTGCCCCTTCGTTGACACCAAGGAAGACCCGTGATACAATAAAGAGGAATCCGGTTTTCAGCCGCAGGAGGTTTTCCTGCGGCTATTTGCCGCCCGGCCGTTTTGCCGGCATAGAGGAGGAAGTGTCATGTGGCTGATGCTGGCAGCAGGCTCTGCTGCCCTGGCTGGTTTGACAGCCATTCTGGCCAAGGTGGGAATCCGGCACACCGATTCCACCCTGGCTACCGCCATTCGAACGGTGGTGGTGCTGATATTCTGTTGGGTGATGGTGCTGTTGGCGGGATCATTTTCCTCCATCACCAGTCTGACCGGAGAGAACTGGCTGTTTCTGGTGCTGTCAGGGCTGGCCACCGGCGCCAGCTGGCTCTGTTATTTCCGGGCGTTGCAGCTGGGCGATGTGAACCAGGTGATGCCCATTGACAAGTCCAGCACCGTGCTGACCATGCTGCTGGCGCTGTTTTTGCTGGGGGAGGGCTTTTCTCTCTGGAAAGGCGCTTGTATGGCTGCCATCGGCGGGGGAACGCTGTTGATGATTCAGCGCACCGCTCCGGCAGAGAAGCAGGGCAGTGCCCGCTCCCTGGTGCTGGCGGGTCTGTCGGCCCTGTTTGCCAGCCTGACGGCCATCCTTGCCAAGGTGGGCATGACCGGGGTGGAGTCCAACCTGGCTACAGCCATCCGCACCTCCGTGGTGCTGGTCATGGCCTGGGGCATGGTGGCAGTGACGGGCAAGGGGGTGCGTCCCAGCGCCATTCCCCGGCGGGATCTGCTGTTCATCTGTCTGTCGGGTCTGGCCACCGGGGGAAGCTGGCTTTGCTATTTCAGCGCCCTGCAAACCGGCCCGGCCAGCGTGGTGGTGCCGGTGGACAAGCTGAGTATTCTGGTGACAGCGGCCTTTTCCTGGCTGGTGTTAAGGGAACGTCTGAGCCGCCGGGCCCTTCTGGGACTGGCTTTGATGACAGCGGGAACCGTAGGCATGTGCTTTGGATAAATGTGAATAAAGTTTGTGTAATTTTACACTTTTTTGTATCAAATTAGGCATGAAATGCTTGACATTTGAGTATGTAAATAGTATGATGAAAGGGAATTAAGAGGATGAAACAGCGTGTTTCCCGGATGCTTTGCCTGTTGGGGGCGGGGGTAGCTCTGATTCTTTTGCTGGATCTTGGCTGTCCGGTGCGGCATCTCATCGGGATTCCTTGTCCGGGGTGCGGCATGACCCGTGCCTGTCTGGCGGCCTGCCGGCTGGATTTTGCCGAAGCGTTTCGGATGAATCCCCTGTGGCCGCTGGTGCTGATTTTGCTGGTGACGGCGGTTTTGCGGGGAGGAAGGCTTTTTAAAAGCCAGAAAACCGAAAAACGGGTGGCAGTTTTGTTGCTGGTTCTAGTACTCACCGTCTATCTGGTGCGGATGATTTTATATTTTCCTCACACGGCGCCTATGGATTTTTACGAAGGAGCTTTGCTCTGGCGTTTTTTGTCCTGGTGGTGAAGTCTTTCTGGTTTCTGTTTCGTTTCCTCTTATGAAGTCATCTTGGAAAGGACTGAACGCTATGATTCAGGAGAAAAACTTTGTCACCGTTCTGCTTTTGTCCATCGTCACTTGTGGTATCTATGCCTTTTATTACTACTATGTGATGACCCAGGACATCAACACCATGGTTGGCGATGATGGTCAGAATGTGGATCCCGCCACTGTTGTGCTGTTGACGCTGGTGACCTGCGGCTTTTACAGCTGGTACTGGTACTATGTACAGGGCAACCGGATGAAGGCACTGGCTGATCAGAATGGCATCCCCTGCCAGGAAAACGGCACCACCTACCTGCTGTGGGTGCTGGTGGGCAGCCTGATCTGCGGCCTGGGTGTCTGGATCGGCATGTATCTGATGATCAAGAATTTCAACCAGCTGGCACGGGCTTACAATGCAAGCCTGGGTGGAAATCCTTCTGCCATGTAATAGAATAATCCGCCTTCCCGCTGTGGCATCAGGCTGCGGCGGGATTTTTTTATGCTGGCGCCCGGTTGGAAAGAGATGGAAGATTGGCAGCTGTGTTTCATTTAAATAGGTAGAGAAAAGTCGACAAAAATCCTGCAAAAAAGACAATTTTAGAAAAATTCTCACATTTCCTTTTGTGCGTTTGGGTGATAGACCATGTGGTCAGTCTGTGATATAATAGAAGCGGTTACATATTGGTAACCATGGGATTTCAGGAGAAGGATGCCTGAGGAGGGCCGACCATGGAACACGAACAATTGACACCTCTTGCGGAGCCGCCCTTGGCGGACAATACCGACAACCGGGAGCGGATCCTGTCCGCTGCTGTCCGGGCCTTTGGGGAGCACGGCTACGAAGGCGCTTCCACCAATCAGATCTGTGCAGCAGCCGGCATCTCCAAGGGGCTGCTCTTTCATTACTACAAGTCCAAGGAAAACCTGTTCATTGCCGTGCTGGAACACTGCATGACCCGGTTTTTGGAGGCAGTCCGGACCGGCGGCGGATTGGCGGGACAGCCGCTGACGCTGGAGACATTGGCCGGGCTTTACCGCCGGCAGACCCGCTTTCTCAGTGAGCATCCCGATTATTACCGGATCTTCACCCAGCCTCCCCAGCAGGAATCCCAGCTGCTGACGGATTTCTTCAACCGGAAACGGGAGGAATACCAGCAGACCATCAGCCTCGGTCTGCGGCTTTTTCTCAGCCGCAGCAATCTCCGCCCCGGCATCAGCCGGGAGGCGGCGCTGGAGCTGATGACCGGCCTGGTCATCCACCTTCAGGAGAAGTACCTGACCGATCTGTCCCGGCAGACCCTGCCGGTCAGCCAGGTGACGGAGATGATGGAGGCGGAGTTTGTGGAAGCGATGGATATTATTTTTCACGGAATTCTGCTGGAAAGGCCCTGATACGCAGGGCAACCGGCAGCTGCTCCGGTTTGGATGGTCCGCCTGGTTTCCGGGCAGGACGACACCCCGGCGCCGGATGGCGTCAGTTGGAAAGGCGTGAACAGAAATGGGTTATACAGTAGGCATTGACATTGGCTCCACCACCGTCAAGGTGGTGGTGATGGAGGGAGAGCAGCTGCTGTTTCAGCGGTACGAGCGGCATTTTTCCCAGGTGCGGCAGAAGACCGCTCAGATGCTGGAGACAGCAGCGCCGGTTCTGGATGGGCATACCTTTACAGTGGCCCTCTCCGGCTCGGCAGGCTTTGGCCTGTCCAAAGCGGCGGATATTCCCTTTGTTCAGGAGGTCTACGCCACCAGCAAGGCGGTGGACCGGTTTGACCGGGGTATTGATGTGGTCATCGAGCTGGGCGGAGAGGACGCCAAGATCCTCTTTCTCACCGGTGGGGTAGAGGAGCGGATGAACGGCACCTGTGCCGGCGGAACCGGCGCCTTTATCGACCAGATGGCCACCCTGCTGGACGTGACGCCGGAGGAGCTGGACCTGCTGGCAGCCCGCCATGAAAAGCTCTATCCCATCGCCTCCCGCTGCGGTGTCTTTGCCAAGTCGGATATCCAGCCGCTCCTGAACCAGGGAGCCCGCAAGGAGGACCTGGCAGCCAGCATCTTCCAGGCCGTGGTGGATCAGACCATCACCGGCCTGGCCCAGGGCCGGGAGATCAAGGGCAAGGTGGCCTTTTTGGGCGGCCCGCTCTTCTTCTTCCGTCAGCTTCAGGAGCGGTTTGTTCAAACCCTGCACCTGACACCGGAGAACGCCATCTTCCCCCAGCTGGGCCAGTATGCGGTGGCCATGGGGGCGGCGATCTACGCCAGAGAGGCTGCCTGCGGGGAGACCACCCTTCCGCCGCTGCTGGAGCGGATTCAGCAGGCCACAGCGGCTTCCTCCACCACCAACTATTTGGAACCCCTCTTTTCTGGGAACGAGGATTATACAGCCTTTGTGGAGCGGCACCGGAAGGCGACCGTGCCCCGGCGTCCGCTGGAAGATTATACCGGTCCGGCCTGGCTGGGTATCGACTGCGGCAGTACCACCACCAAGGTGGTGCTGATCGGGGACGACAACGCCATTCTCTACAGCTACTATGACTCCAACCGCGGCAACCCGGTCATCATCATCCGGGAGCAGCTGATGCAGCTGCGGAAGGCCTGCGGCGACCGGGTGGAGATCCGGGGCAGCGTGGTCACCGGCTACGGCGAGGAGCTGATCCAGCACGCCTTCCATGTGGACGGCGGCATCGTCGAGACCATGGCCCACTTTGAAGCAGCCCGGCATTTTGAACCCCGGGTGGACTTCATTCTGGACATCGGCGGCCAGGACATCAAGTGCTTCAAGGTCCGGGGCAACGCCATCGACAGCATCATGCTCAACGAGGCCTGTTCCTCCGGCTGCGGCTCCTTTTTGGAGACCTTCGCCAAGTCCATGGGCTACACCATCGCCGACTTTTCCCAGCGGGGTCTGTTCTCCCAGTACCCGGTGGACCTGGGCTCCCGCTGCACCGTCTTCATGAACTCCTCGGTGAAGCAGGCCCAGAAGGACGGCGCCGGGGTAGAGGATATCTCCGCCGGTCTCTCCATCAGTGTGGTAAAGAACGCCATCTACAAGGTCATCCGGGCCCATAGCCCCGATGAGCTGGGCGAGCACATTGTGGTGCAGGGTGGTACCTTCCTCAACGATGCGGTGCTGCGCAGCTTTGAGCGGGAGATCGGCCGGGAGGTGACCCGTCCGGATATCGCTGGCCTGATGGGCGCCTATGGTGCGGCTCTCCATGCAAAGAGCATGGGCCTTGAGAAATCGGCTCTCCTGTCCCTGGAGGAGCTGGAGCACTTTTCCCACAAGGCCCGCTCCATCAGCTGTCAGGGCTGTGCCAACCATTGCAGCCTGACCATCAACACCTTTGCCGACGGCGGCAAGTTCATCTCCGGCAACAAGTGCGAAAAGCCTCTGGGCGTCAGCGGTCACGAGCGGCTGCCGGACATCTACCAGTATAAGATCGACCGCATCCGGGCGCTGAAGCCGGTGGAGGGCCGCCGGGGCAAGATCGGCATTCCGCTGGGCCTCAACATGATCGAGAACATTCCGTTTTGGCACGCCTTCTTCAGCAGCCTTGGCTTTGAAGTGGTGGTGTCTCCGGTATCTACGCTGGACACCTACAACATGGGCCGGTATACGATTCCGTCGGACACCGTCTGCTATCCCGCCAAGCTGATGCACGGCCATATGGAGTGGCTGCTGCGGCAGGGCCTTCAGACCATCTTCTATCCCTGTCTGCCCTACAACTTTGACGAGGAGAAGGGCGACAACCATTATAACTGCCCGGTGGTGGCCTACTATCCCGAGCTGCTCCACGCCAATGTGCCGAAGCTCAAGGAAGTGAACTTCCTCTACCCCTATTTCGGCCTGCACCGGCCGGCGGACTTTGTGAAAAAGGCTGCCGCCTATTTCGGGGAAAAGTTCCCCGGCATCTCCCGCCGGGAGATCCGCCAGGCTGCCAAAGCCGCCTATGCGGCCTACGACAGCTG
>CALXFL010000038.1 GCA_944387515.1 uncultured Clostridia bacterium | reverse complement strand
TTTGTGACCAACAGAGAGCGGGTGGCAGCTGTGCTCAGCCGAAAGCCGGTGGACCGCCTGCCGATGGTGGAATGGGCTACCTGGTGGAATCTCACCACCGATCGTTGGATGGGGGAGGGAGCGCCTGCCATCACGGGTCCGGATACCTTACAGGAATACTTTGGCCTGGATCCGCTGCGGCAGATCTGGATTTCGCCCAGAGGCCCCCAGTGTCCAGCACCAGTTCATCATGGAGCGGGAATTCTAAGCAGTGAAGCCGAGTATCATACCATGCTGCCTCATCTGTATCCGGAGGAAAATCTGACGGCGGCAGTGCAGACTGCCAGAGATTGGGCAGAGGGGCATCAGCGGGGAGATTATGCGACCTGGCTGACGCTGGAGGGCTTTTTCTGGTTTCCTCGGACGCTGTTTGGTATAGAGGCGCATCTGTACGCCTTTTACGATGAACCCGAGTTGATGCACCGGATGAATCAGGATCTGGTGGACTTTCATCTGCGCTGTCTGGAGCAGATTTTGCCGGTTTTCCAGCCGGAATTCATGACCTTTGCCGAGGATATGTCCTATAACCATGGGCCAATGGTGTCCAAAGCCTTGTTTGATGAATTTATGTTGCCCTACTACCAGCAGGTAATTCCTGTTCTGAAAGCTCACGGTAGATCATCAGACCCCGCCGGACGTTTCGGTGGAGCAGTACCGTATCTATGTGAAGCTACTGGCTGAATATGCCCAAAAGGCAATGCAATAAAGAGATAGGAGGTCTTTTTATGAATTTCCCCAAACAGTTTATTGGTGCGTCGCATGAGTACGCCGACTATGACCGGCAGGTACCAGCGCCCTATCTGCGCCGCCGGTTTTCCCTGAAGCAGAAACCGGAATCCGCAGAGATTCTGATAAGCGGCCTGGGCTTTTACCGGCTGTTTGTCAACGGCAAGGAAATTACCAAGGGCATTCTGGCACCTTACATCAGCAGTCCCGATCATCTGGTGTATTTTGACCAGTACGCGGTGGCGGACCTGCTCCAGGAGGGCGAGAATGTCATCGGCCTGCTGCTGGGAAATGGCATGCAGAATTCCTTCGGCGGCTATATCTGGGAATTTGACAAGGCTCGCTGGCGGGGTGCGCCCATGGCAGCGCTGCGGTTGGAGGCCAGATGGGGGGAAGAGAGGTTTGCTCTGGAAACAGACGCTTCCTTTGTCACCCATCCCTCTCCGTTGCTGATGGACGAGCTGCGCAGCGGAGAATATTACGATGCCCGGTTGGAAATTCCCGGGTGGAATTGCCCCGGGTTTGACGACAGCCAGTGGAAGCCTGCTGTGGAAATGACCTCTCCCCGGGGCAGCTATCGGATCTGTCAGGCGGAACCCATCGTCGTGTCCCAGGAGGTACAGGCGGAATCCATTACTCCCTATGAAGAGGGGTATCTGTACGATTTCGGCGTCAATACAGCGGGACGGTGCCGGCTGCGGGTGAAGGGTACACCCGGTCAGGAAATTATAACGGTTTACGGAGAGTGGTTCCACGACGGCATTCTGGATCAGGGAAATATCAACTTTGGGACACGGGGCGACCCCCGCTCCAATTATGTGCAGCACAACCGGTATATCTGCAAGGGCGGGGAAGTGGAGGAATATGCGCCCTGGTTTGCCTATTATGGCTTCCAGTATGTGTATGTGAAAGGAATTACCCCGGAGCAGGCCACCAAAGAGCTGCTGACCTTTGAGGTGATGCACTCAGATCTGCGGGAGCGGGGCAGCTTTACCTGTTCTGATCCGGTGGCCAACCGGTTGCAGGAACTAACCCGCCGTTCCACCCTGGCGAATTTCTTCTATTTTCCTACGGACTGTCCCCATCGGGAGAAAAACGGTTGGACAGGCGATGCCGCCCTTTCCGCAGAGCATACGCTGCTCAATCTTTCCCCGGAAGCCAGCTACAAAGAGTGGCTGCGGAATATCCGAAAGGCACAGAAGGAATCGGGAGAGCTGCCCGGCATTGTCCCCACCGGCGACTGGGGGTATGACTGGGGTAATGGACCTGCCTGGGACTGTGTACTGACCTATCTGCCCTACTTTACCTGGAAGTACCGGGGCGATCTGGAGATCGTGAGGGAGAATGCCACTGCCATCTTCCGGTATCTGCACTACCTCACCACCCGGATGGATGGGGGACTGATTGCTATTGGGCTGGGGGACTGGTGTCCGCCCGGACGGGGTGCTGATGACTACAAAGCCCCGCTTGTTTTCACTGATTCGGTGATTTCCATGGATATTGCCCGGAAGGCAGCCCAGATGTTCGGCGCACTGGGCTGGACTTTGCAGCAGACCTTTGCCCGGCAGCTGGCAGAGAATTTGCGGAAGGCCATTCGCCGAGACCTGATGGACTTTTCCACCATGACCACCATCGGCGCCTGTCAGACCTCCCAGGCCATGGCCATTTTTTACGATGTACTGGAGCCGGGAGAAAAGCCTGCCGCCTTTGCCCGACTGCTGGAGCTGATTGCGGATTGTGGTGGACATATGGACACCGGCATTTTGGGCGCCCGGGTGATTTTCCATGTGCTGGCTGCCTTCAACCAGGCAGATCTGGCTTATGACATGATTACCCGTCCGGACTATCCTTCCTATGGAAACTGGATCGCCCGGGGCGCTACCAGTTTGTGGGAGGATTTCCAGCCGGTGAATGGGCCTGTCGCCTCTCTGAATCATCATTTCTTCGGCGATATCAGCAGCTGGTTCATGCAGGCGGTGGCTGGTCTGGTGTACAATCCAGAGGGCGATGATATCGGACAGCTGGATGTAAAGCCCCATTTTGTCCGTAAGCTGACCTATGCTGAGGCCGTTCATGAAACACCTCTGGGGAAGGTCTCTGTCCGGTGGGAGCGAAAAGAGAAGGAAATCATTCTGCGTATCGAGATGCCGGAAGGCCTTCATGGCAATCTCTATGCGCCTCAAGGCTACCTGCTGGATAATCAGAAGGCGGTACAGCCACTGGCGGCAGGGGAGTATCACCTGACAGCCATTGAAAGATAGAAATCCATCAAGAAAGGGAGTCTCCATTTAAATGGGGACTCCCTTTGACTTTGTTCAGCAGATCGGAATGTACAATACGGTATTGGAACCGGTGCAGGCCATCCCGATGTCATTGAGAACAACCTGTTCTCGGGTGACAGCATCAATGGTTCTGGCCCGTTCAATCACCTGCTGTTCCAGCGCGCCGCCACCGATGGTGTCGATGACGCCTTCCTTTGTCACCAGCATCATCGAGCCCACATTCCGGGGTGTCGAACCCTTCTTTTCAATCAGGATACAGAGGACACCCGACTGCCCTGTTTCCAGCAGCTCTTTGGAGGCGCTGGAATGGGCAGCGGCATTTTTCACCTGAATGATCTGGGCCAGGATGCTGACTGCAATCTCAGCGGGATTGGCTGCACCGATTTTCAGGCCAATTGGTGCAAAGATGCGGTCATCCCAAACATTCTTCAGGGCTTCTTTGGTCCTGGCGATTTTCGCCCGGGAACCGATCATGCCAAGATAGGCGGTGTCCACGGGAAACAGCTGTCTGGCGCAGACACTGTCTGCCGCATGGCCGTTGGTGACGATCACATAGTAGGCATGGGGCAGGATGTACTGATGGAGATTGGAGAAATCATCGCAGATAACCTGACGGGCCATGCTGAACCGTTCCGAGTTGGCAAACTCAGGGCGATCATCCATGACAACAACGTCCAGGTCCGCAATGACAGCCATCTTTGCCAGCGCCAGCGAGACATGTCCGCCGCCGCAGAGAAACAACACTGGCTTTTCTGAAAACCATGCGGGCTGCAACAGGGAAGCCTCTTCCCCGGCCTCAATCATGGCGGCAACCGCCCGCTGGTACAGGGTATGTGCTGTACAATGGATCTCGATGGGAATATTCGGATGCTGCTGTTTCAGCGGTTCCAGATAGGCTTTTTGAATGAGGGTAAAGAGATGAGCGGGGGTGATGCGATCATTTTCTGATACATCCAGCAGGCGGCATACCTGTTCCAGCCGGAAGGCGGCATCCTTGAACGGTTGCCCCAAAGCCTGCATGCCCATGATGACGGTGATTTTTTCTGCATTTTTATAGATAACCGGCTCGGTTTCGTTGCAGGCCTTGACGGGATGATGCTTGGAGCCGTCTGCTTCCACCAGAACCACGTCCGCCAGGGTGCAGGCAGCCAGATAGACTTCCCAGCCCAGCGGTCCCATTTTTTCTTCGGAGGCCCGTGAGCCCGCCATACAATATCCGCAGTCGTCCAGACGCTTCTGGATTTCTGAAGCCTTATCGGTAATCAGGGTGTCAGCTTCTATCAGCATATGGGTAGAGGTGCAGACCAGAACCCGATGGCCCTGTGCCAGTTCCTCCTTTGCCCGCTGATGGATATAGGAGGTCTTTCCTCCGGCTCCCACAACAAATTCAATCATGCTCTTTTCTCCCTCACCAGTTCATGGATACACGCTGCCACATATTCAATTTGCTCCCTTGTTACATCATGTCCAAAGCTCAGCCGCAGCGAAGCTTCCACCTCATGCTTTTGATGGATCAGCGGCGCGCAGTGTGCGCCATATCGGGTTTGAATCCCGTAGCGGGCTGCCAGCTGGTCGCTGAGCCAGGCGCCTGAAACGCCCTCTATGACAAAACTGAGAATCCCGATGTGATGCATCGTCGGATCCTGTAAATAGTAGATGCCTGAAATATCGGACAAAGCGTCCATCAGCCCCTGTCTCAGAATGGCGTAATCAGGAGCAGGATGTCTCTTTACAAATTCAATTCCGGTTTTCAGACTCAGGATGCCCGGCACATTCAGCGTACCGGCTTCATAGATTTCCGGCCAGTTCTGCGGTTGCTCCAGATTCATGGAGTGGGTGCCGGTGCCGCCCTGCTTGAAAGAGGGGAATAACGCTTCATCCTTCATGCAGAAACCGCCAATTCCCTGCAAACCATGCAGCCCCTTATGTCCGGTAAAGCAGAGAATGTCCATGTCCTCCATGGAGACATCAAGGATTCCCGCGCTTTGTGCGGTATCCACCACAAAGGGAATACCTTTCTGACGGCACAGCCCATAGGCCGCATGGATATCAAGAATTTCGCCGGTGACATTGGAGACATGGGTACATACCATGAGAGAGACGTCCTTTTCAAGCAGTTCTTCCAGACTGTCAGGATGTCCATCCCACACCAGCATCTCGGCACCGATGGCATACAGGACACGCAGCACGCTGTTGTGCTCATAGACGCTGCAAACCACCCGTTGTCCCTTTTTTACCAGGCTCTTCAGAACGACATTCAGACTTTCGGTAATGCCGCTGGTAAAAACCACATGATCGGCCTTGGGCACACCGAAAAAATCCGCAACGGCTTTGCGGGACTGGTATACAATTCTACTGGCCTGAAGGCTGGCGGGATAGGTTCCCCGGGCGGGGTTGGCCGGATGGGACAGGTACGCCATCAAGGCCTGTTTGGTTTCCTCCGGCACAAAGCCACTGGTCGCCGCCGCATCAAATTGAAGCGCCACGGAAAATCGCCTCCAGAACCCCCCCGGCAATGCATCTTGCCTTGTCTGAAATGGTGTCGCAGTTGTTGATCTGGTCAATCCGGGGATCGATGTCCGCCATTTTTAACCCCTTGGTCACCGGATAGCCGTCGGGCAGGATGCCCCGCAGCAGGCCATCCATGGTGGCAGCCACCGGCTGTCCTCCCACAAGGGCAATAGTTTCTCCTTTTTTTACAATGTCCTTGATGTGGCGCACACATTCCATGGTTCCAGCGCATGGGCTGTGGATGACCCGTTCTTTGGAAAATCCCTGAATATCGCCGGGAATACCGGTGTTGGGGATGGCACAGCCGGATTCATAGATTCTGCCCAGATGATGGCCCCGTTTGGTTTCCACCACATAATGGCAGTCCTTTCCCGCTTCAAAACCGGGACCCACTCCGATAACGATGGGCGCCATGTCGATGGTTGTCCCTAGATTCCGTTTTGCCAGAATGGCGTCTACAACAACGTCAAACGCCTGCTCTTTCAGGATGTCTGCATGGGGATCGACCATGACGGCTGCCTGATGCATGGCAAAAATCTCTTCAGCCTGTTGAACGGAATCCACCCGCACTGCCCGGACATCTTCAATCTGACAGGCCCCATGGTAGACCGCCTCGCTGAACGAGACGTGCCGCCGGATGCTGGAAGGATGCTCCACTTCAAGAGCCAACACCTCAAAGCCACATTTTACCAGCTTATAGATGATTCCGCTGGCCAGATCGCCAGCGCCCCGAACCAGGATTCTCATGGCTCCACGACCTTTCCAGCGGCAGCCATTGTCTCTACAATTTCGTACATATTGGAGACTCCTCCGATGACCAGCTTTTCTTTCAGGCCATAAAAATCCAGACAGGTTCCGCACGTCAGGATTCTGACGCCCTTTTCCTCCAGGACTTTCAGATCTTCCAGCAGTGGCGAACCCTCACAGGTGTAGTATGCGCCTTGATTGTAGAAAAGGATGACGGAAGGCAGGAGATCCTGTTTTGTCAGGGCAAAGAAGAAGGCTGACAGCAGCTTTCTGGAAAGCAGCGGGTCGCCCTGTCCCATTCCCTCCTTGTTGATGACAACGACATAGTCACTGGTACAGGAACAGGAAGCCAGCGGTTTGGATTCCGGTTTCGGGAGCTCCTGGGATTTTGACAGGATGACGGCATAGCCCTCACCCTGTGCCGCATAGCTGCACAGATAGCCCTTTACCCGTGCCATCTTTTCAATATTCTGTACCGCAATAAAATTGTCTACAAGCGCCTGTACCTGCTCTTCTGTTTCCATGGCCTCCTTGGCCATGACCACTGGAAGGGGACACGCTTTTTTTCTGGCGTCGATCTGTTTCATGTTCCGTTACCTCACAATGATGGAGTCGTCTGTTTTTTCCACAATTTCTGCCACCTGCCAGCAGGGAAGCAGCTGTCTGACCTGTTCTGCGTGTTCTTTAGACACACTGAACAGCAGGCCGCCGGATGTCTGTGCGTCAAATCCGATTTCTTCGGTGAAGAAGTCGTTCACCTCAAACCGGATGCGGTCTCCCAGATAGTTCCGGTTGTTTTGTGCAGCTGCGGTCAAATAAAAGGAATCCACACAGCGCTTGCAGTCGGAGAAAAAGGGGAGGGCGCTACCGTCCACAATGGCCGTATACTGTCCATGGAGCATTTCATCCAGGTGCACATAAAAGCCAAAGCCTGTCACGTCGGTGCAGGCGTGAATCCACTCAAAAGGGATTTGTTTCAGCAGGGTGTCGTTCAGCGTTGTCATGGAAGACAGCGCTTCCTTTACAGCCAGTGGATCTGCATCTCCTACCTGCTTGCTGGCCATGATGATTCCTGTGCCCAGCTTCTTGGTGAGAAAGAGAACGTCTCCCCGCTGTATAGTGTCGTTTCGCAGAATTTTGTCCACATCCACGATGCCGGTGACACTCAGGCCGTATTTGATGTCCTCATCCACGATGGAATGTCCGCCCACAAGGGTGGCGCCAGCCTCCAGAACCTTGGCGTTGCCTCCTTCCAGAATCTTTCCCAGTTCATTCAGGTCCAGATTGCCCGGAAAGCAGACGATATTCAGAGCGGTGAGCGGTTTGCCGCCCATGGCGTAGATGTCACTCAGGGCATTGGTGGCAGCCACCTGGCCGAACAGATAAGGATCCTCGATCATCGGCGGAAAGAAGTCCAGCGTACTGATAATGGCCTGCCGGTCATTGATCTGATAGATGGCGCCATCGTCATGACTGTCAAACCCTACCAGCACATGGGGATCCATGTTTTTGTCCAGCTTGGAAAGAATACGGCTCAACGCACCAGCGCCGAGCTTTGCAGTGCATCCGCCAGATTTACAGTAAATCATATCTCCATTACCGCCATTTTTTCGTATTTGATCTGGTTGTCTTCCAGATACTGTTTCCAATATGCTTCATCTATATGACTGGTTGCCCAGGCAAAGCCGCATCCAGCTGAAATAGCCGTAGGCAGCGGGATAATGCGCCCATCCTGGCAGATTTCTTCCAGCGCCAGAGCCTGATGCACCGAGTCAAATGCAATAATCAATTTTGTATCTGTCATAGCTTCACACACGCTCAGATAGAGTTGCCTTTCAGAAACAGGATTTTACTTTATAAGTATCCCATATTTTGAAAAAATAGTCAATCTTTTGGGTGGCAAGCAGGAATAGATTGTACCCGATTTTATGAAGAAAGAGTCTATCTTTTTCGTATTTCTTGCTTTTAAAAGGTATCATTTTTGCTTTATTTCGTAAATTTTATACAAATAACATACAGTGATTGAAAACAAATAAAAAGTAGAGTATGCTATATTTATGGATAAGTTAAAGGTTAACACTCAAAACCACGGGTATTCTGTTGGGCATTCGGCCTCTGTATATGTGAACATTTTCAAATAGATGGAGCAAACGGAGGTCAGCATGAAACAAATAGCGGTCAGTTGACAAAATCTTAGAGAAGGGAGGAAACAGCGTGAAAAAATTTATGGCACTTCTGGTATCTGCTATATTTGATGCTGGCATGTTTATGTTGCTCTTCCTTTTTTCAATAGGCCGTGATATTCGCTTGTTTATCTGGGGCTTTCCATTGATTTCTGCTGTCTATTTTGTCATAGTAGGAAATGTTTTTTTCCGGCGTTTGGAATTGAAACGATGGCAATTGTGGCTATGTATGAATGTTATCGGCGGTTTAGGTGGTTGGCTTATTCTGTTGGCTCATTTCCCGTCTATTCTGTTCAATGGGGCTGCTTTGTTCCTGTTTGGGATGGCATCGGCAATCAGTGTTCTGGTATGGGCCGTAATAGGAGCAGGCTTTCTCTATGTAAAATGGGTGAAACGGCGAACATCTTCTTCTGACAAAACAGGGGGAGCTGTCCGGTTCAGAAAAGCGGGTAAATGGACTGCCAAAGCAAAGGAACTTCTCCAGACAGGAAGTGTCGTCCTGGTGATAGTCGCAGCGGCGGGCCTGTTCATAGGAATCAGGGACTTGTCTTCTATTCGCCCCGTTGGGGATTATGAGGATAAAGGAGTCCATACCTTTGTTCCTTACGATATTTTGTCTGTTCGGGTTGGCAATACTGCGGGCGATCCATATGAGTACAGCAAAAAAGCAAAATTGTCTATAAGGTTTATTACCGGACGATGGACGGGTCAGGCTATCAGTGGAGTGCCGAAGGTGGTTCTGTTCGGACGCTGGCTGAGCAGCTGTATGACCGCGGTGCAGTGGAAAGGCGGGTGCTGCTGATTTCAGGGGAAAACACCTATATTACCATCGAAGCAGATGAAACAGCGGAATCCTATACCACCAACCGCAAAATTACCTGTTTAGTGATTTCAACACTCTCTGTTCTCTATCTGTTTGGCTGGATTGTCGCAGCGCTGCTTCGCAGAGCAAAGCGGCTGGCCGCAGAGCAGACGGAGTTTTGAAAGAGCAATAAAATAAGCAAGAGGGGCAGATATATGGAGTCGAAGGAAACTCAGAAAAAACGGCTTTATCTCAAATGGCCTTGGAATGTGGTCGTTTACATACTGTTGGTCGTATTGCTGCGTGTTTTTGCCATTCCATTTATCCTTCTCATTATGTGGTGGAACAAAAAACAGCAGCCGGATGGTCCGGAGGAGGGGTATTGCCTTCAACGAACCCGGGGACGTCTGATACAGCTGGTGTGGGCTGCGCTTTGTCTTCTGGTAAGTGCAGCTGGCGGTTTTTATCTGGTATTCAGTCTGAAAGAAGACCGCTCGGGCTGGGACTATATGAATTATTTGTCTCTTGCGTTCAGTGGCGCGGTGGCAGTGTGTGGCCTGCTGGGCGCCATTTATGAGGGCTATACCGGCTTACGGGATGCCCTGTGTCCGGAAAAGAGCCGTTTGGCCCAGTCCATTCGGAATCAGCTTCCTTATCCGGATGAAGCGCCACCTGTGCAGAAGCTGTTTGCCATGGTAGACCAGGACCTCAAACAAAATGGTGAGTGGTTTGGCAAATTGGGAATTGGAAAAGAATGGATATTGGGGGATGAGGTGTCCTGTATTTCTCGTATTCGGGGTGTTTTCAGCCGGGATGAGATCAAGCATCATCACAGCGGCAACCGGACGCAGACCACCCGCATTTTGCAGATCTGGATATTGGATGACCGGCAGCATACCCAGGTTACCGATCTGAAATCCCCCAAAGAGTTACAGGGGGCATTGGAGTGTCTGCAAAGGCGTGTGCCAGCTGCACTTTTTGGGGGATATGATTCCAAGGAATATCATGATTACATCCGCGCTGATGAAAATCAGTGGTATGCTCAGGAACGGGCTTACCAGCAGCGGAAAGCACAGTTTGAAGAACAGCAACGCCAATACCAGGAGCGGCAGGCACAGAACCAGGTACTCACCCTACCGGATGGTTCCGTGACCTCTCGTATTACCGCTCGAGATCTTGAACAGCTGCTTATCCAGTGCCGTCAGAATGGGGAGACGCGCTCCTTTCAGATGGTGCCTGGTGTTCCTTTTCAGAGTGAAGAAGGCACTTTCAGCCGCCTCGTGTGTTTTCCTGGTGGAATGCAGGAGCCGGTAAAGCTGGTTCTGGAGGAATTTTCAGGCTCTCCCAGAGTACCTGCCAAGTATGGCTGGACTATGTCGGCTTCTCTTGAAGAAGCCGAGGATATTCTGCGGACCTGGCTTGAGGGGAAGGTCCCTTCGCTGAGAGACTGGACAGCAGTGGTATTTACCGGCCAGAGTTGGCAGGAGAAAGGGGAACAGAAAGTAGATTATCTGGGCAACAAGGAGGAAAAATAATATGGGATATTTTTTCAGTGATGCAGTGGAACAGGCCCTTCGGGACATTTATTACGAGATGGGCGCTGGACGGGGCCAAGAGGGATTCCGGCTGTTGGAAGAAGCTTCCAATGCGGGCGATGGAGATGCCAGCTGTCTGCTGGCTCGTTGTCTCTGTGGAAGCCAGTATGTCTGGGAAGGACATCAATTTCCGGAGGATGATCGCCGGGCCACCAAATTACTCCGCAAAGCTGTAGAGCAGGGCAGTGCGTTGGCTGTGCTGGTCTGTCTGCGGACAGGGAATATGACTCCATCACTGCAACAGAAAATGCCTTTTTCCAGCTTACAGGAAGCCTTTGATATGGTGCTGGATAAGGCAGAGAGAGGGGAGCCGTTCTGTCAATATACCATCGGAAACAGCTATTTCTGGTGGGATTTCCTGCGGATTCAGGGAAAAAGCAAGAACGATTTTTCCAGTCATGAGGCCTTCCGGGACTATCTGCGAGAAAACATCACCAAGTGTGAAGACTGGTTCTGGCGTGCTTTCCGGAATGGCGTTTTCTGGGGTGGCAACAACCTGAAACACTATTATTGGAATGGCGATGAAGATATTGTACCGCCTCAGCCGGAGAAGGCAGCAGATATAAACCGTATCGGCGCAGAATATGGTTATCCCAATTACCAATATTATTACGGTTACGATCTGTGGCGTGAGAACCGAAAAGAAGAAGCCTTTCCCTGGATGAAAAAGGCTTATGACCACGGACAGACAGAGGCCTGTTTTTATGTTGGATACGCTTATGAATGGGGAACAGGCGTTGAAAAAGATTTGGCAAAAGCAGCTGCCTGCTATACCGAAGGAATACAGGCTGGCAAAAGCCGGGAAGGCTGTTCCAACCGGCTGGGTGCTATGTACTATAATGGAAAAGGCGTTCCTCAGGACTACGCCAAGGCCTTCCAGCTTATCAAATGGGCAGACGATCAGGGAACCACTGGAAACTGGGGCGCCTGTTATCTGGGAGAATGCTATGGCTATGGCCGGGGTACCCAACAGGATTATGAGATGGCCCGGAAGTATCTGGAAACGGTGGACTGGGATTGTCCGGATGCCTTTTATCTGTTGGGCTATCTCTATGCCAGAGGACTGGGTGGACCGGAGGATATTGAAAAGGGTGTTGCCCTGCTTCAGAAGGCGGGCAACCATCGTGATGCCCAGGAAGAACTGAAGCATTACAAAAAGACCTTCTTTACCAGAAAATGGGTCCGTCGTTAAAGGAGTCTGACTGGCTTTGTGGATCCAGAAAAGACACCATTTGACTTATGTCCTATGTGCCGTTCTTTCTTGCTTGGTTTTCTGCATAATTCCGGATAAAAGGCATACCCTGTTTTGGGGTGATAGAACATGAAAGCCAAATGGAAAGCCTATCTGTTCTGGATTCTTGGCGTGGAGGCTGTGGGAATGCTTTCGGGATTTCTGACCCGGAAGGGTTCGGAGCTTTACAGTCAGACCATTGCAAAGCCGCCGCTGTCTCCGCCCAGCATCGTTTTTCCCATTGTATGGGGGATTCTCTTTTTGCTGATGGGAATTGGTGCCGCCCGGATTTATCTCTCTCCTGCGTCCGCAGAAAGATCCATGAGCCTGCGCATTTTTCTGGTTCAGCTTGGGTTCAACTTTTTCTGGAGCATCATCTTCTTCAACTTCCAGCGCTTTGGCCTGGCCTTTGGCTGGTTGTTGATTCTGTGGGGCTTGATTCTGTGGATGATTTTTTCCTTTCGGAAGGTGGATCCACT
Organism: uncultured Clostridia bacterium; assembly: GCA_944387515.1. Classification (GTDB taxonomy): domain Bacteria; phylum Bacillota; class Clostridia; order Oscillospirales; family Ruminococcaceae; genus Faecivivens. The sequence continues at coordinate 160 of CALXFL010000038.1, read as the reverse complement.
TGCTGCCCTGCTTCAGATTCCGTATTTTTTGTGGGTAACCTTTGCGGCTTATCTGAACTTTGGCGTTTGGATGCTCAACCGGTCATAAAATGAAGAAAAGAGATGGGGAATACCCCATCTCTTTTTTGTTTTGAAGGTAGAAATGGACAGCCCCATTCTG
>CALXFL010000037.1 GCA_944387515.1 uncultured Clostridia bacterium | reverse complement strand
ACCAACAATCCAGCCAGCATGGCATTGGCCAGCAGCTGAAAGGTCTCCCGTTTGGTAGGAGGTGGAGGCTTTGGCCCCTCCTCCTCACTGGAAAAGGTGGGTTTATCCTGGTACCAGGGCATTCCTTCTACATTCATTGGGGCGATTACCCGCCCGTCATCGTCATCATGAGACTTTTTCCTTGCCATAGCGGGTATCGCCTCCTTGTTATTTCTCAGGGTCGTACAGATGGCAGCTGACAAAATGACCGGGTTCTACCTCATAGGTAGCAGGTGCTTCCGTCTTGCAGCATTCCATGCACTTCTGACAACGGGTATGGAACTTACAGCCCTTGGGCGGATTTGCCGGAGAGGGAATGCTGCCTTCCAATACGATCCGCTGCATCTTGATATCGGGATCGGGCATGGGAATGGCGCTAAACAGAGCCTGGGTATAGGGATGCAGCGGATTGCGGAAGATGTCTTCCTTGTCGCCGGTCTCTACCAGGCTGCCCAGATACATGACGCCGATGGTGTCAGAGATATGCTCTACCACCGAAAGGTCATGGGAGATGAACAGATAGGTCAGGTTGTGTTCCTTCTGCAGGCTCTTCAGCAAGTTGATGATCTGCGCCTGAATGGACACGTCCAGTGCAGAAACCGGTTCGTCACAGACGATGAACTCCGGATTCAGGGCCAGCGCCCGGGCAATACAGATACGCTGCCGCTGACCACCAGAAAACTCGTGGGGATACCGGTCCTTATGGAAGGACTGAAGTCCGCACTCGCTCATGATCTTATCCAGGTAGCTGTCAAAGTCTGCCTTGGACACAATGCCGTGTTCTCTGGCTGCCTCACCGATGATCTCACCTACCGGCAGACGGGGAGACAGACTGGAATAGGGGTCCTGGAAGATGATCTGCATCTTGGTGCGCATCTTGCGCATTTCCTTTTTGCTGAGAGAGCTGATATCAACGCCGTCATAAATAATGTCGCCGCTGGTCTTTTCCATCAACCGGAGAATGGTCCGGCCAGTGGTGGACTTTCCGCAGCCAGACTCACCAACCAGGCCCATAGTCGTGCCCCGTTTGATCTTGAAGCTGACGCCGTCCACGGCCTTTACATGGCCGACCACCTTGGAAAAGAGGCCGCCTTTAATGGGGAAATACTTTTTCAGGTCACGCACTTCCAGCAAATACTCGCTGGAAGCGGCCTTTGCCTGCTGGCTCATGCCTCTCCACCCTCCTTTTCAGATTCAGACGCCTTGTAACGATAGCAGGAAACGGTGTGGGTGGGAGAAAGGCGGATTTCGGGCGGATATACGCCATCGCAGCCTTCCACGCACATCTCACATCTATCCCGGAAGTAGCAGTAGTTGGGCATGGCGATGGGGTTGGGCACTTTACCGGGAATGCAGTAAAGCTCATCCACCTTTTTGCCCACCACAGGCTTGGAATTCATCAGGCCGATGGTATAGGGATGGCTGGGATGCTGGAAAATCTCCCGAACGGTACCTTTTTCCACCACCCGGCCAGCGTACATGACCACTACATAATCTGCCATCTCTGCAATGACACCCAGGTCATGGGTAATCAGCATGATGGAGGAATTGATTTTGTCCTTCAGCTGACGGAGCAGGTCCAGAATCTGGGCCTGAATGGTCACATCCAGTGCAGTAGTGGGCTCGTCGGCGATAATCAGACGAGGGTTGCAGGCCAGCGCCATGGCGATGCAGATACGCTGCCGCATACCGCCGGACAGCTCATGAGGGAACATCTCGTAGACGCCCTCTGCATTGGCGATACCTACCAGGTTCAGCATCTCAATGGTGCGTTCCTTTACCTGCTGCTTGGACATCTCGGGATGGTGCAGCTCAATGACCTCATTGATCTGCATACCGATGCGGAAAACCGGATTCAGGCTGGTCATGGGCTCCTGGAAGATCATGGAGATCTTGTTGCCCCGGATCCGCTGCATGACGGAGGTAGGAGTCTGGGCGATGTCGTAGACGCCGTCTCCGCTGTCAAAGCGGATGGCGCCTTCCACGATCTGGCCCTGGGGACGCTGAACCAGCTGCATCAGCGACAGACTGGTCACCGACTTACCGCAGCCGGACTCGCCTACAATGCCCACTGTCTTGCCGGCGGGTACGTCAAAGCTGACGCCGTCTACCGACTTCACAGTGCCGATATCGGTAAAGAAATAGGTGTGAAGATTGTCGAACTCCACCACGTTCGCGGGATCCCGCATCTGGGTCATGTACTCAGAGGGATCCACCTTTTTCCGGTCACGTTTTTTCTCCAGTTCCCGGGTAATCCGGCGATTTTCCCGGGAAATTCTGCGGGATTCCCGGCCGGAGATATAATTTTCGCTCTTTTTCTTAAACAGCATAGCAATCTCCTTTCCGTTACCGCTTCATCTTGGGGTCAAACGCATCACGCAGGCCATCGCCTACGAAGTTAAAGCCCAGAACTGTAATCAGGATCATGAAACCGGCAGGAATCCAAACGAACCAGTAGTTGGTCATAACGTATACGTTGGAAACCGACTGGATGATATTACCCCAGGAAGCATAGGGGAATTTTACACCCAGGCCCAAAAAGCTCATGGTAGACTCGGTAAGAATAATGCCGCCCAGACCCATGGTGCAGATGACAATGAGCTGAGGAATGACGTTAGGCACCAGGTGACGGAAAATCCGGCGGGATACCGACAAACCGGTAGCCTCAGCAGCGACCATAAACTCCTGTTCACGAAGCGACAGGATCTGACCACGAACCATACGGGCCACACCCGGCCAGCCCAGAATACCCAGTACCAGCATCATCATATAAATACGAGCAGTGGGGTCGATGCGCTGAGCATCCATGATGGAACCGATGATAATCAGGATGGGCCAGGTAGGAATACAGTTGAAGACGTCAACGGTACGCATGATCAGGTTGTCTACCCATTTACCAAAGTAACCGGCCAGACCGCCCAGCACGACGCCGATGACTACCTCAATCAGAATAACCACAAAACCGATCAGCAGAGAAATCCGGCCGCCGTACATCAGACGGGTCAGGATGTCCATGCCGTTGGCATCGGTGCCCAGCCAATGCTCCATAGAGGGATACTCGTATACCTTAATCAGTTTGGTCAGGCTCTCTTTCCGGATGGAGAACTGGGTGTCTTTCCGCTCCACCTTGAATTCCTGATCTCCATCAGCAGTGGTGTAAACAAACTCAGTCTGTCCATTCTCCACCGCCTCCAGGATCATGGCCTTCAGCTCCTGATCAATGGTGACGCCATTTTCTACAGGCTGAATGACGTAGGAGGAAATATAGGCTACTGTCTCGCCGCCGGTCATGACCTCGGCTTCACCCTCTTTGCCTTCCAGGGTGTAGGTGGTGCCGTCTAACTCAAAGGAAGGCTCTCCATTTTCCATTGCCCGCAGAGCTTCCAGCCGGAAATCGTAAGAGATGGCAAAATCCTCAGAAGCCGCCTCCATCATATACCGGGTAGCCAGCGCAACCGGCTCCACCTGACAGATGGTGTGGAACTTTGCTGCACTCTGGATCATATACTCGGTGCCGCCGGAGGTAAAGCTCTGACGGTCTTCAGCCAGAGCAGCTTCAAAGTCCGCCTTCAACTGGTCATTCAGCACACCAGCTTTGTCAGTATAGGTATATTTACCCAACAGGGTTGCAACCTCCACAACCGGCTGTCCAATGCCGACGGTGTAGGTCTTTTCTCCCTCTTTGATCAGGGAATAGGTGGTGCCGTCCGCTTCAAAGGTGGACTCATTCTTGGAAGCGGCCAGCAAAAACTGGGTTTTGGCAGAAGAGGACAGCGTTCCCTCTTCTATTTCTGTAAAACGATAGTCCGTGCTCTGGGTGACACTGGCGTAATCCTGAAGCAGCATGTCGTAGCCTTCAAAGACCTGGCTTTCTCCATAAGGAGAAATCAGGCCGCCCACAAAGGAAAAGAGGAACATGGCAACCAGGATAATCAGACCCACCATAGCCAGCCGGTTGCGGAAGAACCGCTTGGCTACCAGCGCACCAGGGGACAAAACCTTGACACGACGTTCATCGTCCAATGCAACCTGCTGGTTCTCAGCAGGCAGTTTTTTCTCATTCTGATCCATTTTGCTCCTCCTTTCTTAGCTGATACGAACGCGCGGGTCTACCACGGCGTAGAGAATATCGGCAATCAGGGTGCTGAGCAGGGTGAGCAGAGCCAGAAATACCGAGTAGAACATATAGAAGTTGATGTCGCCGTTGGTCATGGCGTTGTAGGAAGTATAGCCGATGCCCGGAATCTGGAACAGCTGCTCAGTGATCATAGCGCCTGCAAAGAGGCCCGGCAGTGAGCCGCCTACCAACGTCACAATGGGGATCAATGTGTTGCGGAAAGCGTGCTTGTTGATAACCGTTTTCTCAGAAAGGCCCTTGGCACGGGCTGTCCGGATGAAATCAGAGTTCATGACCTCCAGCATATTGGTGCGGGTGTACCGCATGAGGGAGCCGATGCTGACGATAACCAGCGTCGCCACCGGCATGATGAGGTGCTCGCCCATATCCAGCATTTTTCCCAAAGGAGAAAGCTGGTCATAGTAGCGGCTAACCAGACCGTACAGCTCAAGCCATTCCAGCTTAATGGAGAAGACATACTTCAAGAGGGTTGCAAAGAAGAAGGTGGGCAGGGAGATACCGATCAGCGCCACCACCGTTACAGTGTAGTCGATACCGCTGTACTGCTTTCTGGCAGCCAGGATACCCAGCGGAATGGCAATGACCAGTTCCAGCACAAAAGCAATGGAGCCCAGAATGAAGGAGTTCCAGATAACCTCTTTGAACTTCTCCACCACCGGAATGGTATAGTACCAGGAATCACCAAAATCTCCACGCGCTGCATGGCTAAGCCACTTGAAGAAGCCCTCCAGGATAGTGCCATCCAGGCCATACACCTGTGTCAGCTGTGCTTTCCAGTCATCAAAGCTCTTGGCGCCGGGCTGCATCGAGAGCTGACGGGCCATGGAATCCACGAACGACGTAGGGATACAGCGCATGACGGTATAAAGAATCAGGGCAACAAAAAACAGAATCACTACACTGAGCAGCAAACGTTTAACAACAAATTTCCACACAAGGATCCTCCTTTCATCAGATCTGAACTAAAATTCGTCTCTTCATAAAGAATGAGCCCATCGGGTTGTCGATGGGCTCAACAGGTCATACCGGCTTGCTTTCAGAAATTATTTCATTTCCAGCAGCTCAATATCTTTCATCCAGTCCCAGTAGGTGGTGATATCCGGGGTCAGGGTATCCAGATTGATACGCTCGGAGCTGAAGAGGAAGCAGTCCTGTCTCTGATATACAGGAACCTCTACGCCCCAGTCCAGAATGATATCCAGAGCGGATTTGTATACAGCCTTCCGGAAGGTCTGGTCAGCACTCTGACGGCCTTCCATGATCAGCTCATCCAGCTCACTGTCAGTGATATGATAGTTGTTGGAATTGGTTCCGCCGGCACCCTTGACGTTATTGCTGTGGTAAACCTGATACATGTCAGGGTCAGGAGTAGCGCCCCAGGCAGCAACCCACATCTCCTGCTCATCAGCATCGACAGCGTTCCACAGTTCGTTGGAGTCAGCAGGGTCGTTGATGGTCAGGGTGATACCGATGGAAGCAAGAGCCTCCTTGGCGTAGGTCAGAATTGCAAAGCTGGGATGGTCGCCCTCACCGTTGGCGGGGATGATAACCTCATACTCCAGCTTAGCACCGGCAGGAGCAGCAGTGAACTTGCCGGAAGCCTCATCGAAGGTGTAACCAGCAGCCTTGAACCAGCTGATGGTGCCTTCCAGAGCAGCAGCGAACTTGTCGTCGTCGGTCATTTCAGCAGTGTAGAGCTGATTGCCCTCAGCATCGGTGGAGTAAGCAACCTGATAGCCCTCATCGGTCTTCTGGGGAGCAGCCCAGGAGGTGTTGGAGATGGGGTAGTTGATGACGGAAGCAACCTCGCCGTAGTAGGAATTGATAACAATATCACGATAAGCGGAGAAGATGGTGGCGAAAGCCTTTCTCAGAGCCTTGGATTCCTCAGAAGCGATATCCTCACCCACAGACATATTCTTGGCGTTCAGGCCGATATAGCCGTAGCCCAGATTGTCAACAGTATTGGTGGTCAGCACATTGCCGGTCAGCTCTTTGTTGTCATTGTAACCGCTGATTTCAGCGAAAGCAGCTACAGAGCCGGAAGGATTGGAGATATCAGCAGTACCAGTGCCGACAGCAGCGATCTTATCGGACTCAGCAGTTTCCTTCAGCTGCAGGGACTTGATCTTGGGCTCGCCTTTGTAGTAGTTGGGGTTGGCAGTCAGATAAACCACCTTGTTCTCGTAACGGTCGAAGACGTAAGGACCAGCACCCAGGGGCTTGGTGGTCTTGGCCTCGATCAGAGACATATCGCCGTACTCAAAACCGAACTTGTTGTTGTCGTAATCATACAGGGATTCATCACCATAGTAGTGCAGAGGAGCAACAGTAATGCCCAGCTGATAGATAGCAGTAGCGTCAAAGCCCTCGGTGGTGATGGAGAACTGAGTGTCAGACAGCTTCTTGAGACCAGAAACATTGGGTACACCAGCGTCGCCCATAGCCTCATCCTGAGAACCGACCTCAGAGATAAAGGCGGCCTTAGCGGTATCTACAACGACGGTACCATTGGCGCTCTCACCAGCAGCATCATAAGCATCAGCGGTGACATAAGCAGCCTTGACTTCGTTCAGATAATCATCCACGGTGGGATAGGTGCCAGCGTTCAGATCCCAGGTAGTACCAGTGTAAGGACCAGTGAGCACGCCCTCGGCTACATTGCCGAAGCCCCACATAGCCATACCCAGAGCAACCTGAAGGCCTTCCTCGCTGTCCAGATTGGCAGCAACATCGCCCAGGGTGTCAGTAGCGCTGCTGGCGTAACCAGTATAGACATAATCCACGATGCCCTGAATATCAGCCTTCCAGGTATCGTTGAGGATCTGCCACATCTGATCAGCCACAGCCTGATCCACATCGGCTACGGTATTGCCTTCACCAGCGGCATACAAAGCGTCGAAGATCTCGCTGTACTTGGTGTAAACCTCATCAGAAGTCTGGGTCTTGTAGTTCTGCAGACCGACGATGGGCAGCGCACCAACGGTGGTGGATCCATAGTAAGCGGGGTCAAAATATACATAATAAGAGAAGATAACGTCATCGATGGTCAGGGGCTCACCGTCGCTGAACTTGATGTCATCCCGGATGGTGAAGGTGTAAACGGTGGTTTCCTCGCCCTGTTCGATTTCTACATCAGCAATACCGGTGTAGGTGTAATCAGTGCCGTTATAAGCACGGGTCTCACCCTGGATACCCTTTTCTACCACAGCGCCGGTACGGTCGGTGCCCAGCAGGGAGATGCTGCACAGTTCGGCTACATCCTGGTCATAAGCGGTGGTAGCGAAGAAGGGGCTGAACTTCTCGCTGAAAGGATCGTAAGCAACAACCAGCGGAGTGTCAGAGCCGGTGGAGGCAGAGCTGCTGGTTTCGGTGGAAGTGCCGCTGCTTTCGGTGCTAGCCTTGTTGCCGCAGGAAGCCAGAGAACCGACTGCCATGGTAACGGCCAACAGCGAAGCGAGCAGGCGCTTGCTGTTCTTGATGTTCATAATTTGTACCTCTCCTTAATTTTTTGTGATGAAGCGCAAGTAAAATTTCTTGCATCTTCAAATACAAATCGAAATTATTATACACTTCTTTCACTCTTTTGTCAAGCAAAATACCGTGTTTCTGCGAATTATTCAAATCTTACGCACATCTGGCTGACAGTTGTTTGCAGGAATTTGCTCTATTTTCTTGCATTTTTTGCTTATATTTTTTGCATATGCTGTGTCAGCAGCAAAAACAGCCAAAGCGATCAGGAAAAAGACCCACTCTCCTGCCGGTCGCTGCTGGGAAAGGGATAAAAACACAACCTGGCCCACCAGTGTAATGCCAGAACAGACAAGCAGCGCCAGTGCCATGCCCCGAAGACGCAGGAAACTCTGATCCCGTTGCTGACGGGTCATTTTTTCCGGAAGCAAAAGCGCATAGTATCCGCCCGCAATCAAAAAGGCAACAGGCAGAAATCCCGCCACATAAGGCAGTACCACATAAAAGGCATTGGCACTTTCCCGTCCAAAAAAGCCCTGTACCAGATAAAGAGCCGCCATAAAAAAGGCAGGCAGTGCCGCCCAGAGCCGCTCCTTCCGAGTCAGCCCATCTGAAAACTGATACCAAGTTCCAATGTATACCGGCTTTTCTATCTGCTTTCCCTTGTTATCGGTAGTAAGCACCATTTTATAATCCCGCCGGTAATTTTTTAAAATCATGGAGCCATCTCCCTTGTAAGTTTTCTCCATCATACCGGAAAATCTTTAAAAAAGCAAGAAAAGCCGCTGCTTTTGGGGAAAACTTTATGGAAATGCTCTTGTTCTTTTATGGGTTTGGCACTATAATGAAACAAAGTGATCCCCGCAAAGGACGAGGGCTTTGCTCATAGAATACCCTTTTTCTGCGGGATAATTCTCCACACCATCACAAAGGAAGGTGCTTTCTATGCAGTATATCAGAGGTCAACATCAGGAGCGCATTTTCTGGGCAGAAGAACGGGATGGCAAAGCCATTTTGCTCTCAGCTGCTCCCTATCTCGGCGGAACACCCACCGGCGAAGAACTTCCTCTCTCCCAGGTCAAATTGCTGGCTCCCTGCGAAGCCAGCAAAATCGTAGCTGTGGGTAAAAACTACTACGACCACATTATGGAAATGAAACAGGATTTCGGCGATGCAGTACCGGAAAAACCGGTTCTCTTTTTAAAGCCGCCTACCTGTATCAATGACCCCGAAGGAGAAATCGTCTATCCCGCCGTATCTGAACGGGTGGACTATGAAGGCGAGCTCGCCGTGGTTATTGGCAAAACCATGCGCCGTGTCAAAGCTGATGAAGCTCTGGACTATGTATTGGGATATACCATCTGCAACGATGTCACTGCCCGGGACCTGCAAAAAACCGAGGGACAGTGGACAAGAGGCAAAGCCGCCGATGGATTTGCTCCCATTGGCCCCCGAATCGTCACCGGTCTCAACCCCGCTGACCTGACCGTCATAACCCGGCTCAATGGTGAGACCAAGCAGGAAGGAAAAACGGCTCAGTTCATCACTCCCCTGCCCCAGCTTCTGGAATTCATCACCCAGGTCATCACGCTGCTGCCGGGTGATCTGGTTATCACCGGCACTCCGGCGGGTGTAGGGCCCATGCAGCCCGGCGACCGGGTAGAGGTAGAAATCCCCGGCATTGGTGTACTGGCGAATCCTGTTGTAGCAGAATAACGGAGAGTATAACATGAGGCCCATTTTACAAATTCGAGACCTGACATTGGGAGCTGGACGCCCCAAAATCTGCGTACCTATTGTGGGGCGCAATCTTTCTGAAATTCTGACCCAGGCACAAAAGCTCAAGCCTCTGAACCCAGACATGGCAGAATGGCGGATGGATTGGTTTGCAGGTGCCCAAGATCCGCAGCTTTTGCAAACTGCCATGAACGCCCTGCGGGAAGCTCTGCCCCAACTGCCCCTGCTGTTTACTTTCCGTACCCGGGCAGAAGGAGGAGAACAGGCCTGTACCAATGAGCAGTATCTCTCTATCTGCCGGCAGGCAATCCAGAGCAACTGCTGTGACCTGGTAGACCTGGAACTGTTCAGCTGCGGAGAGGCGCTCTCAGAACTGACGGATCTCGCAAAAAACAGCAAGGTAGCAACCATCTTTTCCAGTCATCACTTTGACAGGACGCCCCCCTTTGAGGAGCTTTTGACCATTCAGCAGAGAATGGAACAATTGGGCGCAGACATCTGCAAAATTGCTGTCATGCCCCTCTCAGCCCAGGATGTGGTCACCCTGCTCAGCGCCACCATTCAAATGTCTGAAACAGCTTGTTGTCCTGTTATCACCATGTCCATGGGAGCATTGGGTGCTGTCAGCCGGATCTGTGGTGAACTGACAGGTTGCTGTCTGACCTTTGGCGCCGCAGAACAGGGCTCTGCGCCGGGGCAGATTCCCGTTTCAGAGCTCAGACATATGCTGGAAGCTCTGAAACTCACACCCTGACCGGAGAGGTGTCCGTCATTCAAAAACACCCCCTCAGTCCTATCTGATATTGGTGCATAAATATTCTATTTTCAGACACGGTGATGTCATCATGGAGGAAGCAAAATGAGCACATCCATTTATGAAAATCAGCACATGCGCCCTATTGTACGGGAAGTGCTGGCCACCCTGACCAGCCTGCCTCAGGTTCGGAATGCACTGAATTTTTTAAAGGAAGACCATGAAAACAGCATTGCCCAACAATTGGAACTGGTAGTCATTCCGGCCCCTACCTTTCATGAAGAAAAACGGGCGGTCTATATGACAGAACAAATGAAAGCTCTGGGCCTTCCTGACGTCCATATAGACGATGTTGGCAATGCCATCGGTATCCGAAAGGGTACTGGAAATGGACCAACCATCGTCATTGATGGACACATGGACACCGTTTATCCAATGGAAACGCCCCTTGTCCCCCGCCGGGATGACCAGTTTATTTATTGCCCTGGCATTACCGACAATACCCGTGCCTGTGCGGCCATGCTGACCATGATCCGGGCACTGAATGAAGCCAATATCCAGACAGAGGGAGACCTGGTCTTCCTGGCCTCTGTGCAGGAAGAAGGAATGGGTGGTTTCGGTGGCATGAAGCATTTCATCGCAGAACAGCCGCAGGTAGGAGCCTGCATCTGTATGGACGGCTACGGCATTGGCGGTATTGTATACCAAGCCACCGGCTTTAAAACCATCGAGGTGACTTTCCATGGCATTGGCGGCCATGCCTACGGCGCCTTTGGAGAGATTGCCAATCCCCTTCACGCCGCAGCCCGTGCCGTGGCCAAAATCGCAGACCTGCCGGTTCCATCCGACCCCCGCACCACTTACTGTGTGTCCAATTTCCATGCTGGCAATGATGCTGCTGTTCACGCCATCGTGCCAGAAGCAACGATTAAAATCAACTACCGTTCCAATGACCAGCAGCTGCTGGACGCCCTGGACCGGGAAATCCATTGCTGTCTGGAAGAAGCTTGCCAGGAAGAAACCGCACGCTGGAATGCTGATACGATCACCTTTACCACCAAAATACTGTGCGATGTTCCTGCCGGCAGTCTGGATCCCCATCATCCCCTGGTGGAAATAACCTGGCTGGCAACTGAATACCTGGGCCAAAAGCCCCGTCTTCTCCAAGGCGGCCCCACCAACGCCTCCATTCCCATTGGAAAAAGTATCCCTGCTGTGTGTATTCGGGACAGCTGGACAGATGCGTTCTGCCACAATGCCGCCATGGAACGTTTTCCGGTAGATGATACCTGGGAGATGCCTCAGCTGGCGCTCCTGCTGGCATTGGCCTCAGCAGGCGTCACCCACAAAACCAAATCTATATTGAAAGAAGCGTAACCGTATGCCATTTGAAATCCGAAGGGCTGAGATAACCGACAGTGAAGCAATCTGGGCTTTGAATACCGAGGCCTTTGGCTACACATATCCGCTGGACAAAACAACCATGCGGTTGGCGCAGTCACTAGATCGAGGAGATTGCGTCTTAGTGGCCTGTGTAGAAGGAGTTGTACGAGGGTATATTCACGCCTCGGAATATACTACTACCTATGACGACCCGCTGATTAACATTCTGGCGCTGGCTATTGACAAGGACGCCCGTCGTCAGGGGCTTGGAAAAGGTCTGCTGATGACAGTAGAAGCCTGGGCACAAAAATTGGGCTGCCGGGGCGTGCGGCTGGTTTCCGGCATCGACCGGACAGGCGCACACGCTTTTTATTGTCATTGTGGATATGCTATGAGGAAGGATCAGAAAAACTTCGTCAAGCGCTTTTGACAGAACACAGACAGAGAAAAGAGACAGAATGGATTTTATCACCCATTCTGTCTCTTTTCTTACAACTCTCCTATATGCTGTCCCAGCTGTACAACCTCTTGAATCGCTTCCGGATGCTTTTGCAGCAGATCGTTCAGACAGTCTACCCCACAGATGGAAATCCTTTTCACCGTCTGGATACCTAAATGGCCGTAATAATGGGAAATTTCATTTAAAATCAGCTCATTTTCCTCTGCATGCGTTCCTGCCCGGATGGCAATGGCAATCCCTTTGATTTCCTTTTGCTTTTGTAGAATCCGATTGGGATTGGTATCCCCATAGGGTGTATTGCGGTCAAAAAAGGTTTTTAGTTGTCCAGGAACGCCTGCCCAATAGGAAGGCGCTGCCATCACGACATAGTCAGAATCCAGAATACAGGCCACCATTTCCGCCACATCATCTTTCTGGACACATTTTCCATCCAGATAGCACTGCTTACATCCCAGACAGTACTGGATTTTCATATCGCTGATACAATATTTCCGAACAGAAATACCCTGCCCAGTCATTGCCTCTGCCATCGCATCAATCAGATACGCCGTACTGCCGCAATTGCGTGCACTTCCAACCACACAGGTGACCTTCATGTCAATTCCTCCTGAAAATATTTCTTTTCAGTATAGGCCGCATCATCCCCATTGTCAAGAGAAACCTTATAGTCTCCACAAGCAATATCTGTCAAGAAACCTCGGACAAAAACGAAAAAGAGCCACACCGTAAGGTATGGCTCCAAACTCTGGCTCCCCCAGTTGGACTCGAACCAACGACATTTCGGTTAACAGCCGAACGCTCTACCGACTG
>CALXFL010000036.1 GCA_944387515.1 uncultured Clostridia bacterium | reverse complement strand
TCCTCCCAGTGGACCGCCACCGCTGCCGGTGCTGCCATTGTGGGAACCGGCAAGGGAATTGCCGTCCGCACCGTCACAGCCGGGGTGATTCAGGACCTGGGCATCACCGACGCCAACAACATGGGCGCTGCAATGGCGCCGGCTGCCGCCTCGACGCTGCTCACCTTTTTCCGGGATACGAGCACCGGACCGGGCTGCTATGACCTGATCCTCACCGGCGATCTGGGACAGGTGGGCCGGGACCTGCTTTTCCAGCTGCTGGAGCAGGAGGGCGTCTCTATCTCCCAGCAGCACCGGGACTGCGGCCTGCTTCTCTACGACCAGCAGACCCAGGATGTCCATTCCGGCGCTTCCGGCTGCGGCTGTTCGGCTTCGGTGCTCTGCGGGGCGATTTTGCAGGATATGGCGGAGGGGCGGTACCAGAATGTGCTCTTTATGGCTACGGGTGCCCTCATGTCGCCCACGATGGTACAGCAGGGGGAAAGCATTCCCGGTGTGGCCCATCTGGTGCATCTGTCTACCCAGAAGCCGGGAAAGGGGGAATCGGTATGACCTACCTGTGGGCTTTTGTCATCGGCGGCACCTTTTGTGCCATCGGACAGGTGTTGGTGGATTATACCCGGCTGACCCCCGCCCGGATTCTGGTGTCCTATGTGGTGGCAGGCGTGATTCTGGGGGGGCTGGGCTGGTATCAGCCGTTGGTGGAGCTGGCGGGTGCCGGTGCCACGGTGCCCCTCACCGGCTTTGGCAACCTGCTCAGCCAGGGTGTAAAGGAAGCCATCGCCGAAAAGGGGTGGCTGGGCATCTTCACCGGCGGCCTGACGGCCTCCTCCGGTGGCATCACCGCCGCCATGATTGCCGGCCTCCTGATGGCGCTGATTTTCCGTTCTCGGGACAAGAATCAGTAAACCGGTCTTGCTATTTTTCCGCTGGTATGGTACAATGACAGCCAGACCTCAACGGAAAAGAGGAAAATGGGCGCTGATTACCGGCGCCAGTCGGGGTATCGGCCGGCTGATTGCCCTGTTTCTGGCGGAAAGGGGCTGCAATCTGGTGCTGCATGGCCGCAGCGCTGCCCATCTGGAAGGGGTGCTGGCAGAGGTGAGGATCCTGGGCGTGGAGGCCTATGGCGTAGGCGCCGAGCTGGCTGATCCTGACCAGGTGGCCGAGCTGCTCCGGCAGGTGGATGCCCTTCAGGTGCAGATTGATTTTGTTTTCAACAATGCAGGCGTACAGGCGGCCTACCGCACCGACTATTTCACCACCCCGGTGTCTGATTTTACCCAGAGCTTTCAGATCAACACCATCGCCCCTGCCATGATCTGCTATCACTTCCTGCCGGGGATGATGGAGCGGGGCTTTGGCCGGATCCTCAATACCACCAGTGTCATTTCGGTGCTGCGGGGCTGCCTGCTCAGCGGGTTGCTGATTCTGGTGCTGCCGCTGCTGTGGGAAGGCTCCGCCCTGTGGTTTGCCATGCCGGTGACCGAGGCGGTGACGGCGCTGGTGGTGGTCTGGGCCATGAAAAAAAGCCTGGGACGGATGCAGCATGATTTTCATTGATTTTCCTTGCATTTTGTCAGTGGGTGTGGTATACTAAAACTTACTGAAACGCCTTGACCAAGTGCAGTAGCCCTTTTCCGGCAGCAGAGAGAGCGGGTCACCGGCTGAAAGCCCGCTTTGTATGGAAATGAAGGTGAAATTTCCCTTGTGAGCGGCATCCCTGAACGAAGTAGGGGATGACGGGTCCTCCCGTTATAGAGTTTCGAGTGTTTCCGGAGAGATTCTTCGGGAAAATTTGGGTGGTACCACGGAAGTCTTCAGCGGCCTTCGTCCCAATGAGGGACGAAGGCCCTTTTTGTTTGTCCGGGTGTATACCGGAGGACGGGAGTCTTTTCCCTTTTGAAAAGTCTTTCACAGAAAGGAAAGTGTTTATGCGCAACCAACTGGAAAACATCAAGCAGCAGGCCCTGGCTGCTTTGCAGAGCTGTCAGGACAGCAAAGAGCTGGATGCTCTGCGGGTCAAGTATCTGGGTAAAAAGGGTGAGCTGACCGCCATTCTCAAGCAGATGGGCAAGCTCTCTCCCGAGGAACGCCCCATTGTGGGTCAGGTAGCCAACGAGGTCCGGCAGGCTCTGGAGGAGGCTCTCTCCGTCCGTCAGACCGAGCTTCAGTCCCAGGCGCTGGAACAGCAGCTGGCCGAGGAGACCCTGGACGTCACCCTGCCCGGCAAGGCTTCCACTGCCGGCGGCCTGCATCCCCTGAACATCGTGCTGGAGGACCTGATGGACATCTTCCAGTCCATGGGCTTTGACGTGGTGGACGGCCCCGAGGTGGAGACCGACTACTACTGCTTTGAGGCCCTCAACGTGCCCAAGGACCATCCCGCCCGGGATATGCAGGACACCTTCTATCTGGGCGAGAACCTGGTGCTCCGCACCCAGACCTCCGCTGCCCAGATCCGGGTCATGGAGAACCGCAAGCCCCCCATCCGTATCATCTGCCCCGGCCGTGTCTTCCGTGCCGACGAGGTGGACGCCACCCATTCTCCCGTCTTCCATCAGGTAGAGGGTCTGGTGGTGGACAAGGGCATCACCATGTGTGACCTGAAGGGCTGCCTGGAGCAGTTTGCCCACGAGATCTACGGTCCTGAAACCCAGGTCCGGTTCCGTCCTTCCTTCTTCCCCTTCACCGAGCCGTCGGTTGAGGTGGACGTCACCTGCTCCGAGTGCGGCGGCAAGGGCTGCCGGGTCTGCAAGGGCACTGGCTGGATCGAGATTCTGGGTGCCGGTATGGTGCATCCCAACGTGCTGCGGGGATGCGGCATCGATCCCGATGTCTATTCCGGCTTTGCCTTCGGCATCGGCTTGGACCGTCTGACCACCACCCGCTACAAAATCAGCGATATCCGTCTGCTGTTTGAAAACGACCAGCGCTTCCTGGAACAGTTTCAGGGCAGATAATCACGACTTGAGAGATAAAAGGAGAATAGCCATATGAAAGTATCCCTGAGCTGGCTGAAACGCTATGTGGATATTGATGTTTCAGTAGAAGAGCTTTGCAACCGGATGACCATGAGCGGCTTTGAGGTAGAAGGTGTGGAGAACCTGGCCGATACCATGAGCCGTGTGGTGGTGGCCCGCATCCTCAAGATGGAGAAGCACCCCGATGCCGACAAGCTCACCGTCTGCCAGATGGACGTGGGCGAGGCCGAGCCCATCCAGATCATCACCGGCGCCGACAACATTTTTGAGGGCGCACTGGTACCCGCTGCCCTTCACGACTCCCACCTGCCCAACGGCACCCACATCACCAAGGGCAAGCTGCGGGGCCTGCCCTCCTACGGCATGATGTGCTCCGGCGAGGAGCTCTGCCTGAAAGAGGCCGATTACCCCGGCGCTGAGGTTCACGGCATCCTGATTCTTCAGGGTGACTGGGCTCCCGGCACCGACATGCGGGAGGTGCTGAACCTCAACGACGTCATCATCGACTTTTCCATCCTCTCCAACCGGCCCGACTGCAACAGCGTGCTGGGTATTGCCCGAGAGGTTGCCGTGGTGCTGGGCAAGCCCTTCTGCCCGCCCAAGCCCGAGTACCAGACCGTGGGCGGCGACGTCCATGACCACATCTCCGTCCGGGTAGAGGATTACGACCTCTGTCCCCGCTACCTGGGCCGTGTGGTAAAGAACCTGCGGATCGGTCCTTCCCCCGACTGGATGAAGCAGTGCCTGAAGGGCTGCGGCGTCCGCTCCATCAACAACATCGTGGACATCACCAACTTTGTCATGCTGGAAACCGGACAGCCGATGCACGCCTTTGATCTGAACCACATCAAGGGTTCCCAGATCATCGTCCGCCGGGCTGCCGACGGCGAGCCCATGACCACCCTGGACGGCAAGGACCACACCCTCACCAGCGAGATGCTGGTTATCGCCGATGCCCAGTCTCCCTCCTGCCTGGCCGGCATCATGGGCGGCCTGGACAGCGAGATCGAGGACACCACCCGGGATCTCTTCCTGGAAAGCGCCAAGTTCCGCCGGGACAACGTTCGCCGCACCGCCCGCAGCCTGGGTATGCGCACCGAGTCCAGCGCCCGCTTTGAGAAGGGCGTGGACATCATGGGCAGCGCCTTCGCCATGGAACGCGCCCTTCAGCTCATCCATGAGCTGGACTGCGGCGACATCATCGAGGGCGTCATCGACTGCAACGCCGGTCTGCCCGAGCGCCGTGTCCTCACCGTCACCACCGCCAGTATCTGCGACCTGCTGGGCGTTCAGGTGCCCGAGGAGGAGATCGTCCGGATTCTTCAGAGCCTGGAGATTGAGACGGTTCTTGCTGATGGCGTGCTGACCTGCACCATTCCCTCCTTCCGGGATGACATTGAGAGCCGTGCCGATTTGGCCGAGGAGGTCATGCGGATCTACGGCTATGAGCACATCGTCTCCACCCCCATCCGGGGCGTTATTACCCGGGGCCGCCGTCTGCCTGAGCGGATTCACGGCGACACCCTGAAAAAGCTGCTCTGCGCTGCCGGTGTCCGGGAGATTTCCACCTACTCTTTCATCAGCGCCAAGGCACTGGACCAGCTGGGACTGGCCGAGGATGACAGCCGCCGTCAGGTGGTTTCCCTGCTGAATCCCCTGGGCGAGGAGTATGCGGTGCTCCGCACCCAGCTGGCTACCAGTATGCTGACCGTGCTGGCCACCAACGCTTCCCGCAAGATTCCCGCTGCCCGCTTCTTTGAGCTGAGCAAGCTGTTCCAGCCCTACGAACTGCCGGTCACCCGCCAGCCCGATGAGGTGCCCGCCCTGTCCCTGGGCTTCTATGGCCCTGAGGAGGACTTCTTCACCCTGAAAGGCGTGGTGGAGCAGATCTTCGACCGGTTCCAGCTGCCGGTTTCCTACACCCGCAGCACCGAGCCTTACCTCCATCCGGGCCGTCAGGCCGCTGCCATGGCAGCAGGCTGTGACGAGCCGGTGGCCGTCTTCGGTGAGGTGCATCCCACCGTGGCTGCCCGGTTTGGCCTGGAGGGTCGGGTGTATCTGGCAGAGCTGAAGCTGCGTCCCCTCTTTGAGGCCGCTGAGAAGATCCGGACCTTCTACCGTCCGCTGCCCAAGTATCCCGCCTCTGTCCGTGACCTGTCGCTGCTGGCGGATGCAACTCTGCCCGCTGCCGAGATCGAGAAGGCCATCGCTTCCGCCATTCCCAATGTGTTGGAAAAGGTGGAGCTGTTTGACCTCTACCAGGGCAAGCAGGTTCCCGAAGGCAAGAAGAGCATTTCCTACTCCATGACCCTCCGGGCCTCTGACCGGACCCTGACGGTAGAGGAGTGCGACCATGCCGTTTCCCGGGTGATGAAGGCGCTGGAGAAGATCGGCGTTACCCTTCGCCAGTAAGAACCATCGGGTTTTGTCCCTTCCCTCATAAAAATTCACATGGATTTTGGAATTTGTACACTTGTATCTTGACGCGGTTTGCGATATAATAGATAATAAGCAGATTTGATGTGGATGGCGGATCTGGGAGCAGGGGTGAGCGGGGCTCGTTCCCGCCGCCTGTCTCTGCTGAGCATTTTAGAAAGGGATGAACGAAACCATGTACGATAAAACTGTGACATTTTCGGTGGCAGACGATAAAGAGGTACAGATGCGGCGTACCCTCTCTGAAGTTTATGATGCACTGAAAGAGAAGGGCTATAATCCCATCAGCCAGATTGTCGGCTACATTCTTTCGGAAGACCCCACCTACATCACCACCCACAAAAACGCCAGAAGCCTGATTCGCCGGGTGGACCGGGATGAGCTTCTGCAAGCCATGGTGAAGCACTATCTGTCGGAATGACCGAAGATGACCATAACGGTAAAAGGCCGGAATCCCTTTAAGGGATTCCGGCCTTTTGTGATGTACGGGCTCAGGAAAGAGCAGTTTCAGCAGGCTGTGTGCTGGCAGCGCCACGGCCCACCCGCAGGTAGAGCAGGAGCGCTATAACGGCAGTCAGCACGTCTGCGGCCGCCTGGGCTGTGATAATGCCGTAATAACCCAGCAGCAGCGGGAGAATCCAGAGACAGAGCGCCAGCATGACGCCCTGCCGGCCGATGGAGAGCAGGAAGGCGGGAATGGCCTTGCCGGCTGCCTGGAACAGGGTGGTGAATACCAGCGTGATGCCCACAAAGGGGGTAGTCACCAGCAGGCAGCGGAGCATCAGGCTGCCGGCAGAGATGACGCTGTCCTGTTCCATGAAGATGGTGATGATCTGGGGCGAGAACAGCAACAGCAGCAGGGCGGAGACCACCGAGAATCCCACCACCACCATCAGGTCAAACCGGATGATCTGCCTGAGACGCTTCCAGTTTCCGGCACCCCAGCTGTATCCGATAAGGGGCTGGGCGCCGAAGGCCAGGCCCACCATAATCAGCATGACAATCATGTTGACCTTCATGGCAATGCCCATGGCGGCGATCTGATCGGTGCCGTAGATGGTCAGCTGGCGATTGATGAGGATGACGCTGAGGCTCTGCATCAGGTTGGAGATGGAGGCGGGGATGCCGATGGCAAAGATGTCGGCGGTCTGCCGGCCGGTGATCCGCATCTCCCGCCAGGAAAGGCTGAGCTTGCGGCTCTTCCGGTACACCATCCAGAGAAGCACCACATCGGTGACCAGATAGCCCAGCACCGTGGCAATGGCGGCGCCTGCTGCGCCCATGTCCAGGCCGAAGATGAAGACCGGGTCCAGGATGATGTTGACCACCGAGCCGCTGATAGAGCCGATCATGGACTCCACTGCCATGCCCTCGGTCCGCATCAGATTGCTGGGAATCAGGGAGACGATGATGAGCGGAGCGCCCAGAGCCAGATAGAAATAGTAGTCGGCTGCATGGGGCAGGGTATCGCCGCTGGCGCCCAGCAGGGACAGGATGGGGGACTGGAATACCAGCATCAGCGTGGTAACCACCAGTCCGCAGAGGATGCCGCCGTACAGGCAGAAGCTGCTGACCCGGCGTCCGGCCTGCTCCTCCTTCTGGCCGAACAGCCGGGAGATCACCGAGCTGCCGCCCAGTCCGAAGATGTCACCCAATGCAATCAGCAGGCTGAAGATGGGGACGCAGAGGGATACACCGGCGACCAGGCTGGTATTCTGGGTCTGGGCCACAAAAAAGGTATCCACCATGTTGTAGACCAGCGAGATAACCATGCTGCACACCACCGGCAATGCCAGTTTAAAGTAGGCCCGGGGAACCGGCGCCCGTTCAAAAAGTGATTCTTCCATAGAGGTCTTCCTTTCCTTTTTCTCCTTTCTATCCTACCAGAAAATCTTGCGGTTTGATGTGACATATGTCATAATAAAGGCAAAGGAGGGAAAGAAATGCATCTGATACAGGATCCCGCCCGGCTGAAGGCGCTCCTTGCCCGCCATGACCTAGGCGCATTTCAGACTGACGGACTGGATATGTTTCTGGTCCGGTTTGACAAGGGAGAGTTTCTCACCCATCCCCTGAAACCGGCCCATGACCTGATGTTTGTGGTGGAGGGTCAGGTGGCCATTTACATGATCCGCAGCGACGGCACCCAGTACCGGATTTCCAGCAGCGGGGATCTGCTGATTCTGGGGGATGTGGAGTTTGCGGTGGAGAATCTGGACGGCGCCTTTTTCACCGAAGCCCTGACGACAGTGACGGCTGTCCTGATTCCGGTTGCTCCTCAGCAGGAGCGGCTCCGTCAGGACAGCGGCCTGCTGCGGCTGCTGCTGGCGTCCCTGGCCGGGAAGCTCCAGCAGCTTTCCCATGGAGAGGCGGCCTATGCCACACTGGAAGAACGGCTGCTTCATTACATCGCCTATTTCTGCCCCGAGGGCCGTCTCACCCGGATGGGCGAGACAGCCAGTCAGCTCCATTGCAGCACCCGGCAGCTTCAACGGCTGCTGCGCCGCCTCACCGAAAAGGGGGTTCTGCGCCGTCTGTCCAAGGGTTGTTACCAGCTGACCGGCGAGGACCACGGGTGAATTTTCATGAGGGCTCTGTTCCTTTGAAAAATTCTGTGTTATAATGGAAAAAGAGTAACCGTGCTCCCGCACAGAAAGGAAATACAGCGATGAAATGGATTATGACCACACCGGATGCCCCCTGGCAGACCGGCACAATAACAGAAAATCCGTCCTGCTCAGACCGGCTGACCCTCACCGGCAAGGAGGAGCAGACCTTTGAAGGCTTCGGCGGATGCTTCAATGAGCTGGGGTGGATTGCCCTTCAGACACTGGAGCCGGAGAAGCAGGCGGAGGTGCTGGATGCCCTGTTCTCCCAGGAGAAAGGCATCGGCTTTACCTGGGGACGGATTCCCATTGGCGCTTCGGATTATGCAGCCAGCTGGTATTCCCTCAATGAGGAACAGGATGACTACCAGATGGAGCACTTTTCCATCTCCCGGGATGAGCAGTATCTGCTTCCCTACATCCACGCTGCCCAGCAAATTCAGCCGGAGATGCGCTTTTTTGCGTCGCCCTGGAGCCCGCCCACCTGGATGAAGGAGCCGCCGGTTTATAACTATGGCCGGCTGAAGATGGAGCCTCAGGTGCTGGACAGCTACTGTCTGTATTTCGAGAAGTTCTTGAAGGCCTATGAGGAACAGGGCGTGAAGGTGGAGCGGCTGCATTTGCAGAATGAACCCTTTGCCGACCAGAAGTTCCCCTCCTGCTGCTGGAGCAGTGAGCAGTTCCGCGTCTTTATCCGGGACTACATCGGTCCCCGGTTTGAGCGGGACGGTGTGGACACCGAGATCTGGCTGGGCACCCTGAATGGCCCTACCGAAATGGATTTCGGCTTCGGCGGTATCCGGCTGGACAGCTATGACCGGTATCTAGACAACATCCTCTTTGACGAAGAGGCCAGAAAGTATATGGCCGGTGTGGGCTATCAGTGGAACGGCCAGCGGGTCATCCACAAGACCCGCAAGTCCTTTCCGGAGCTGAAGCTCATGCAGACAGAAAATGAGTGCGGTGACGGACAGAACAGCTGGGAGTATGCCCGGTATATCTTTGACCTGGTCCGCCACTATCTGGAAAATGGGGTAACAGCGTATTGCTACTGGAACATGGTGCTGAAACCCGGCGGAGCTTCCACCTGGGGCTGGCGGCAGAATACCCTGATTACCATTGACCCGGACAAGGGAGACTACCTTTTCAATCCCGAGTATTACGTCATGCGGCACTATGCAGCGGTCATCCAGCCGGGTGCTGTGATTCTGGAGGGGATCGGACACTGGTCCAGCTCTGCCATTGCGGCCCGGAATCCTGATGGCTCTGTGGCGGTGCTGGTGCAGAATGCCCTGGACCGGGAGAGAACCTTCACCTTTGAAGGGGAGGGCCGGTGCTTTACCGTTTCGCTGGCGCCCCGTTCCATGCACAGCTTTTTGCTTCCGTAATAGAAAGACCCGTTCTGGTTTTTGGACCAGAGCGGGTCTTTTGCTGTCAGGGGTTACAGGTCCAGCGTCATGCCGTCCCAGGAAACCTGGAAGCCCAGGGGCTCCAGCGTCTCACAAAGCTCCTCATGGAGCATCTTTCCGTTGTGGGAGAAGTGGTTGACGACGCAGACGGTGTCGGGGCCGCAGATGCCGGTCTCCCGCAGCTTTTCCCGCATCAGCAGGTTGTCATCATAGCCCATATGGCCGCTGTTGGGGCCATTCTTCACCGGTCCGCCGGTGCAGTCAAAGCTGATGAGGTCCACCGCCTTGCCGTACCGGGAAAGGTAATCCCAGACTTCCTCGCTGAAATGTCCGGTGTCGTGGCAGTAGAGAACGGATTTCCCGCCTTCCTTTGTCTCCTCAATCAGGTAGAAGAAGGGGGTGGAGCCGGGCCGTTCCAGCATATGGTGGGCGGGCAGGGGAGTGATCCGGTAGGGACCGGCTTCCACCGGCTGGAAGGCCGTGAGAACATGCCAGTGGAGGTGCTCTGCCAGCTCCTTTTCCATCTCCCAGGCGACGCCGCTGTCAAAGAATTCCTTGGCGTCTGCACCGCAGTAGATGTGCAGGTCGGTGCTCTTCATGTTGTGGCTGTAACAGCCGCCCCGGATGGTCAGCTCCTGGGGGTAGAAGTGGTCCATATGCCAGTGGGTGATGACCAGATGGGCCACCGCTGACAGGTCCAGCCCCTGCTGAAGCTTGTGCAAATAGGTGTCAGGGGGCAGATCCAGCAGCAGATCGTCATTTACCAGGGCCTGGGAGCGGGTGCGGATGTTTTTGCCGCCCCGGCGGGCTGCTTCTTCACAGGCTTCGCAACGGCAGAAGACCGCAGGCCAGCCTTCGGCGGCTGCGGTGCCCAGATACTGAAATTTCATGATGGGGTTCCTCCTTGTTTAATCGGTCTGGCAGATATACATGGGGCGCAGGAAGGGAATCACCCGGGTGGGTTCGCCCGGGATGCCGTTTTCGTCCAGCTGGACGAAGATGACACTGTTGCTGTTCTGGTTGGCGGCGGCCAGCTGGGTGCCGTTTTCCACCAGAGCCAGCGAGCGGGGGAATTTTCCGTAGCAGGGTGTTTCGGCAATCTTCCGAAGGCCCTTTTCCTCCACAGCAAAGACAGAGAAGGTGTCTGCACCCCGGTTTGCGGCATAGATCAGGGTGCCGGCTTTGTTCATGCAGAGTCCGGACAGATGGCTGGGCATGGCAAAATCCGGCTCCAGCGCATCCACACCCCCCAGCAGCACCGGCTCGTCTCCCGACAGGTCGATGGTCAGCAGGCGGTTGGAGTACTCGGTGGTGGCGTAGAGCCGCTGGGTCTCCTCGGAAAGAAGCAGATGCCGGATGCCCTCTCCCTTGGGCAGCTGAAGGAACCGTTCCTTTGTGAGACTGCCATCCGGTGCGATGTCATAGAGGTAGAGCCGGTCCAGGGCGATGTTGGCGACATAGGCCGTGGTTTCAGCCCGGTCGGTGATGATGCAGTGGGCACGGGACACCGGCTCGTCGCTTTGCCGGATCCAGCTTTTCATCTCGCCGAATCCATTTTCTCCGATTTCCAGGGTGAAGACATGGCCGGTTCCATAGCAGGCGCCGGCAACCACCCGGTGCTTCGGCAGAATGGTCAGATGGCAGAAGGCGCTGCCTTCAATGGCACGGGTGTCCAGGAGGGTACAGGCGTCCCCCTCCCGGCGAAAGAGATAGACGCAGCCGCTTTCGTCCATCTCGCCCACAGCCAGCAGTTTGTCCTCCCAGGTGTCCAGCCAGGTGGGGCCGGGTACCTGGCTCTCCCAGCGGTTCTGGGGAAAGGCTTCGGTGTCATACAGACAAATGGAGGGGAGCGGTGCGCCGCCATTCTCTCCGCCTGTACCGGAAATCCAGTATTTCATCGTGATTCCTTCTTTCTTGCCCCGGGGGGCTTGCTGCTCTTATGGTAGCACAAAATGGAAAAGTCTGCAAGGGAGAGAAGGTAAAATGTGAAAGTTTGTGGCATTTATAACGGATTGCTGTTATTTTTATTGGTTTTTTGTTGAAATTCAGCGCTTTGGTTTGGCAAAAAGAAGAATGGCAAAGAGAAACATGATAGTTCTTGACTTTTCCCACAAAAAGGAATAAAATATCTAGGATTGTGCAGGATTGGAAATCCAAGTTTTTGTCATCTGAAGGAGGCTATCATGGCGCAGACCAAGGACATGACGGCAGGGCGCCCTGCCGGTTTGATTTTTCTTTTCGCCCTGCCGCTGATGCTGGGCAATGTCTGTCAGCAGCTGTATATTGTGGTGGACACCGCCATTGTGGGACAGGTGGCCGGGGTAGAGGCCCTGGCGGCACTGGGTGCAGCGGAGTGGCTTAACTGGCTGGTGCTGGGCGTGATCTCCGGCTTCACCCAGGGCTTTTCCATTCTGGTGGCCCAGCGGTTCGGCGCCGGAGACAGAGAGGGGCTTCGCCGCTCGGTGGCGCTGTCCCTGGTCCTCACCGGCATCATCGCCCTGGTGACGACAGTGGTCAGCATGGTGCTCATCTACCCCATTCTGAATCTGTTGGGTACCCCGGCTAACATTGTCCAGGACGCCGCCCACTACCTGATGGTGATTTTTGGCTTTGCGCTGGTCAACGCCGTCTATAATGTGCTGGCGGGAATTCTGCGGGCGCTGGGAAACAGCCGGACGCCCCTGATTGCGATGCTGATAGCGGCGGCGGTCAATGTGGTGCTGGACCTGCTCTTTGTTATGGGCTTTCAGATGGGTGTGGTCGGTGCTGCACTGGGTACAGTCATGGCGCAGGGCGTGGCGGCGCTGCTCTGTCTGATGGCCGTGCGGCAGATTCCGGCCTTGCAGCTGACCCGGCAGGATTTCCGCTTTCACGGGGGCTGCATGCGGGAGCTGTTCCGGCTGGGCGTGCCGGTGGCCTTTCAGAACCTGATTATCGCCCTGGGCGGCATGGCGGTACAGTATGTGATCAACAGCTTCGGCTTCCTCTATGTGGCCGGCTTCACCGCCACCAACAAGCTCTATGGCATTCTGGAAATTGCCGCTTCCTCCTATGGCTTCGCCATTGCCACCTACACCGGTCAGAATCTGGGCGCCGGAAGAGTGGATCGGATCCGTTCCGGTATGCGGGCCAGCATCTGGATGGCGCTGGCCACAGCAGCGGTCATTTCGGTGTTCATGTTCTGTCTGGGACGGCCCATCCTCTCCGTTTTCATTTCCGGCACACCGGAGGAAACCGCGGCTGTGCTTCAGATCGCGTTCTACTATCTGGCCGTCATGGCGGGCGGGCTGCCGATTCTCTATCTGCTGTATGTCTACCGCAGCGCCTTGCAGGGGATGGGCAATACCCTGATTCCCATGCTGTCCGGCGGCGCCGAGCTGATCTTCCGGGTAGGCGTTGCCATGGGACTACCGCTTCTTGTGGGTGAGGCGGGCATCTATTTTGCCGAACCGGCTGCCTGGCTGGGTGCGGAACTATTGCTGATGATTTCCTATTACAGTTGTATCCGGCGGCTTGCCCGGTCGCTGAAGGCTGCGGACTGATACAAAACCGTTATGGATGTTTTGTCCATAACGGTTTTTTCTT
>CALXFL010000035.1 GCA_944387515.1 uncultured Clostridia bacterium | reverse complement strand
AGTTCCTCCATTTACTGTTGATTTATTTTTTCGGCAAGATCGGTCAGATACAACCACCGCTCTTCCTTCTGGGCCAAAGCGGCTTCCAGCGCTTCCTTTTCAGCCAAAAGCTGCTGAAGCCGCTCAAAGTCGCTGCTGCACCGTTCCAGTTCTGCCTCCTTGGCAGCAATGTCTGCTTCCAGTGCAGCGATGTCGTCGTCAATGGTTTCGTATTCCCGCTGTTCCTTGTAGGAGAATTTCAGCTTGCGGGGCTGCTGGGTGGTGCGGACGCCCTTTTCCTTCTGGGGACGGGATTCCTTGGGCTCCTCGGGGCTTCTGGCAGCCAGATAATCGCTATAGCCACCCAACCAGACCTTCACCTCGCCGGTGCCGTCCACCTCCAGAATGTGATCGGCGACCTTATCCAGAAAATACCGGTCATGGGCCACCGCCACCACGGCCCCCTGAAAGCTCTCCAAAAACTGTTCCAGAATCATCAGCGTCTGGATATCCAGGTCGTTGGTAGGCTCGTCCAGCAACAGAATATTGGGGGCTTCCATCAGGATTCGCAGCAGAAACAGTCTCCTGCGCTCTCCGCCGGACAGCCGTCCGATCTGCTGGTAGTGACAATTGGAGGGGAAAAGAAACTGTTCCAGCATTTGACTGGCAGAGAACCGGCCTTCACTGGTTTCCAGGCTGTCCCCTACCTCTCGCAGGTAGTCAATCACCCGCATGGTGGGATCCATCTCCTCCCCTTCCTGGGAGAAAAAGCCCACCTTGACAGTCTCACCCATCTCCACCGAACCGGTGTCAGGGGCAAGCAGGCCGCCCATCATCCGTAGTAGGGTGGATTTTCCGGCGCCGTTACGGCCTACAATGCCAATCCGAGCCTGCCGCTGTAAGATGAAGCTAAAATCCTGAATCACAGAACGGTCATCGTAGTATTTGGAAATATGGGAAAGCTCAATGGTTTTCCGCCCCAGCCGCCGGGCCAGGGAACCCATGACCAACTCCTGATTTTCGGCTGGCGCTTCCTCTGCCTGCATCTCCCGCAGGCGGTCAATCCGGTACTGGCTCTTGGTTCCTCTGGCTTTGGGACCTTGACGGATCCATTCCAGTTCTTTTTTCAGAAGGGCCTGCCGTTTACGCTGGCTGGCGGCCTCCATTTCCTCCCGCTGGGCTTTCAGCTCCAGAAACTGGCTG
This sequence comes from uncultured Clostridia bacterium, assembly GCA_944387515.1. Taxonomy (GTDB): domain Bacteria; phylum Bacillota; class Clostridia; order Oscillospirales; family Ruminococcaceae; genus Faecivivens. The sequence continues at coordinate 11,855 of CALXFL010000035.1, read as the reverse complement.
AAATTGGCCTGATAGCTGTAAATGTGGCCGTGATCCAACTCCAGAATCCGGTTGGTAACCCGGTCCAGGAAATACCGGTCATGGGTAACCATCAACAGTGCGCCCTTGAACCGGGACAGATACTGTTCCAGCCAGCCGATCATCTCATTGTCCAGATGGTTGGTGGGCTCGTCCAGAATCAGCAGGTCACAGGGGTGAATCAGCGCGCCCGCCATGGCAACACGCTTTTTCTGGCCGCCCGACAGCTGTCCCACCGGCTGTTCCAGATTGGTGATGCCCAGCCGGGTCAGAATGGATTTGGCTTCGTAGAGCTGGGTTTCCCGGTCCTGCTGGGAAATGCCCAGAAAGACCTGTTCCAACACTGGCAGGTCCTGCTGGAATACTGGATTCTGGGGCAGATACCCCACCCGGACACCGCCCGGCAGTTGTACCACGCCGCTATCCGGCTGCTCCACACCGGCAGCAATCTTCAGAAGGGTCGATTTACCGGTGCCATTGATGCCAATCAGTCCAACTTTATCCTTTTGATCCAGCAGAAAAGATACATCATCCAGCAGAATCTTTTCGCTGTAACTTTTGGTCAGATGTTCAACAGAAAATATCAGCAAAGATTTTCCTCCATATATTCTCAGTTATCGATCAGCTTGTGCTGATACCATTTCTCTCCCCGCAGGCGGATGCCGAAAATCGTTCCCCGCACAACCCATTCCAGGCACATGGCGAGCCAGATTCCCTCTACATTCCAGGGAAGGACAATACCCAGCAGATACCCCAGTGTCACCCGCACCAGCCACATGCTGGACAGCGCAATCAAAGAGGTATACCGGGCATCTCCTGCCGCCCGCAAGCCAGACGGCACAATAAAAGCAAAGGGCCAGATCAACGGAATCATCACCATGACAATAAACATACAGCGGGTGATGTGCGCAGCGGCCTCGGGAGAGACGTGATAAATGCCAATCAACGGTTGCAGGAGAGGCAACACCAACAGGCTGACCCCGATGTGTACCACGCTGGCGGCCATGGCCAGGGAACGCAGCAACCGGCGTCCTTCCTCCGGACGCTTGGCACCAATGCAGTAACCCACCACCGTCACCACCAATACATTGACGGCGCTGGCAGGAGAAAGAATCAGATTAAACAGACTGTTTGTCACCGCATTGGCAGTCATGGAGACTGTTCCCAGCGAAACCACAAAGGTCTGGGTAATGATCTTGCCACCGTGAAAGAAGATCTGCTCCAACGCCGTCGGCAACCCGATATAAAGGATACTGCGCTGAAGAGCAGGATCAAACCGCAGCAAGCTTCGCAGCCGGATCTGAAGATCGCGGCGTTTATAGAGCAGATAGATCATAGCCAATACGCTGATTACTAGACGGCAGAAGATCAGGGAAATGCCACTGCCCAACACACCCAGTTTCAGCACATTGATGAGCAAAAAGTTGCCGGCCAAAAAGGTAAAGTTCAATAGAATGGACAGCACCATGGAAGCCCGGGTATCGCCGCTGCCCCGCAGAGTACCCAAAGCCACCTGATAGATGGCATAAAAGGGATAGGAAAGAGCACAGCAGATCAGATAGGTCCGGCCATATTCCAGCACCAACGGCTCTGCCTTACCAAACAACAGATGCACTACTGGACTAGAAAAGACAATCAGAGAAATGGCAATCGTAAGGGAAAGTCCCAGCGCAGACAGCAGTGCCTGTGCAGAAGCACGGCCAGCAGCCGGATGATCCTGATGCCCGATGTACTGCGCCACCACAACGGTGCCGCCGGTGGCAATGGCGATATAAAAGTTGGTGAAAAACAGGTTGACCGACTCCACCATATTGACAGCTGCCACAGCCTCCTCACCCGAGGAACTGACCATGGAAGAGCTGAGCACCGACATGAATGCTACTGATACCGTATCAAATAGAATGGGCCAGAACAGGGCACAGATTTTGGAAAAAGGAATGATGTCACTGTCCAGATAACGATGCAGCAATTGCTGCACCGACTGTTTGATCTTCAACGTGTAAATCCTCCGTTCCGGCTCATTTGACTGAAAGACAGTTCAGCTACTGAGCTCTTCTCCCCTATTTTAATGCTTTTTTGGTAAAATGTCCAGAGGTTTCCTCACTTTTTCTGGCAAGGAAGAATAAAATTAACAGAGGGCCCACCAATGTGAGCCCTCTGAGAAGAATAATAACAGATAAAATTTATTTGGCCATCAGCTGGCAAACCAGGTTGGAGAAGGCCACCGGATCTTCAATGGGCAGTCCTTCAATCAACAGAGCCTGATCGTAAAGCAGCTGGGTGAAGTCCTTGAGCTGCTGGCTGTCTTCAGCAAAGAGACTGGTCAGCCGGGCAAAGATGGGATGATCCGGATTCAGCTCCAGCACCCGCTGTGCCTGTACCTTCTGGCCGTTAGAAACAGCTCCGGGCATACCGTTGAGCACCCGCTCCATCTCGATAGACAGGCCGCCGTCGGTAGTCAGGCAGACCGGATGGGATTTCAGCCGGGAGGTCAGCCGGACGGCTGTTACCTTGTCACCCAGTGCATCCTTCATAAACCGGAACAACTCCTGATTTTCCTCATTGCGCTTCTGAATGCTCTCGTCCTCAGCCTTCTCTTCCAGCCCCAGGTCCTTATCGGATACCGAGCGGAATTCCTTCTCCGAGAAATTCATCATCATCTTGAGGCAGAATTCATCCACATCATCGGTGAGGTACAGAATCTCGTAGCCCATTTCCTTGAGCCGTTCGGTCTGGGGCAGACGGTCGATCCGGTCGGTAGTCTCGCCGCTGGCGTAGTAGATGTATTTCTGATCTTCCTTCATGCGGCTGACATACTCTTCCAGTGTCACCAGCTTCTTCTCAGTGGAGGAATAGAAGAGCAGCAGATCCTGAAGCAGATCCTTATGGGCGCCGTAATCGCTGTACACGCCGTATTTCAGCTGAAGGCCGAAATTCTTATAGAAGGCCTCATAGGCTTCCCGGTCGTTTTTCAGCATAGCCAGCAGTTCGCTCTTGATCTTCTTTTCCAACCGGCTGGCAATCAGCTTCAGCTGACGGTCATGCTGGAGCATTTCGCGGGAGATGTTCAGAGAAAGATCCTGGGAGTCCACCAGGCCCTTGACAAAGCTGAAGTAATCCGGCAGCAGATCCGGGCACTTTTCCATAATCAGAACGCCGCTGGCATAGAGCTGAAGGCCCTTTTCGTAATCTCTGGAATAGAAATCATAGGGAGGACGGGAGGGAATGAACAGCAGGGCATTGTAGGTGGAAGCACCTTCGGTGCTGCTGTGAATCACCTTGGCGGGCGCTTCATAGTCAAAGAATTTTTCCCGATAGAAGTTGTTGTAATCCTCATCGGTCAGCTCGCTACGGTTCTTCTTCCAGATCGGCACCATGCTGTTGAGGGTTTCTTCCTCCTGATAATGCTCATACTCTGCGGGAACATCTGCTGTACCGGTGCCTTCCTTCAGCTTGCTCCGGTCCATCATCATCCGGATGGGGAATCGGATATAGTCGGAGTACTTCTTTACCAACTGCTGAAGGCGGAAACCTTCCAGGAATTCGTCATAGTTTTCCTCTTCACTGCTGGGCTTGATCTCCAGGATGATGTCGGTGCCGTGGGTGGGCTTGTCATCCTCCGTGATGGTGTAGCCATCAGCACCATCAGATTCCCAGCGCCACGCCTTGTCAGAACCGAAAGGACGGGTGCGGACTGTGACATGATCGCTGACCATGAAAGCGGAGTAGAAGCCTACACCGAACTGACCAATGATGTCGATGTCTTCCTTGGCTTCGTTATCCTGTTTGAAAGCCAGAGAACCACTGCGGGCGATGGTGCCCAGGTTGTTTTCCAGATCCTCCTCGGTCATGCCGATACCATTATCCGAAATGGTGAGGGTGCGGGCTTCCTTGTCCACCGACAGCCGGATCTCAAAATCCTCCCGGTTCATGCCGACACTCTGATCGGTCAGAGAACGGTAATAGAGCTTATCAATGGCATCACTGGCATTGGAAATCAGCTCACGGAGAAAAATCTCCCGATGGGTATAGATGGAATTGATCATCAGGTCAAGCAGACGTTTGGATTCCGCCTTGAATTCTTTTTTTGCCATAACGACAGGCTTCCTTTCCTTGTATCCTGGGCCAACGGCCGAATTGTACATTTTTAGCACTCTCTATTTCTGATTGCTAATATTACTATAATACAAGTTCTGGGAAAAATCAAGACCTTTCTCCAAAGTTCACAACTTTTTCAAAAATTCCCCGCCCACTCCCCTATGGAAAGATGATATAATAGAAACCATCAAGCTAAAAGAAGGAGGAAATTCCATGCAGCTGCCCGCAGATCCCTATATGGCCCTGAGCATACTCAACACCAAGCTGAGAGATTTTTACGCTACCTTGGAAGAATGCTGCCAGGAAGAAGAACTGGATCTTCAGCTGGTTGTCCAGAAATTGGAAGCCGTAGGTTATACATATAACCCCGTCCGCAATCAGTTTGTTTCCCAGAAAGCATAAAAGATACCCGGCCTTGAAGGCCGGGCATCTTTTATGCAAATCAGAAAGATTATCCACGAACTCTTTCCAGCAGCTTGTTGATGCGGTGTACCGGATCAAGCAGGTTACTGATAGACTGGTCATGGTTGAGGGTATCGATGATATAAGCGATATACTTAGCCAGATCCACGCCCTGATACCATTCTCTGGACAGCAGCTCAGGAGTCTGGTAGATTAGGTTGGTGGTGAAGACCTTGGTGATGCTGCCGTTGGCATAGGCTGCATCAAACTTGTCCAGGCCCTCGCAGAACAGGCCGAAGGTGGTGCAGATAAAGATCCGGCCAGCACCTTTGGCTTTCAGCTGGGCAGCGATATCCAGCACAGACTCACCAGAAGAAATCATGTCATCCACGATGATGAGGTCCTTGCCCTCTACGCTGTTGCCCAGGAATTCATGAGCGACAATGGGGTTCTTGCCGTGTACAATGACACTGTAATCCCGGCGCTTGTAGAACATACCCAGCTCTACGCCAAGAACAGACGCATAGTACATGCAGCGGGACATACCGCCTTCATCGGGGGAAATGATCATCAGGTGATCCTTGTCCAGCTTCAGGTCGGGAATGGTGTTGACCATAGCCTTCATGAACTGGTAAGTGGGCTGCACATTCTCAAAGCCCTTCAGGGGAATGGCATTCTGAACCCGGGCGTCATGGGCGTCAAAGGTAATCAGGTTGTCCACACCCATGGAAGCCAGCTCCTGCAGGCAGAGCGCACAGTCCAGAGACTCTCTGGAGCTGCGACGATGCTGCCGGCCCTCATAGAGCATCGGCATAATGACACTGATTCTTCTGGCCTTGCCACCGGCAGCGGCAATGATGCGCTTCAGATCCTGATAATGGTCATCAGGGCTCATGGGGACGGTCTGGCCATACATATTGTAGGTTACACCATGGTTGAAGCAGTCTACAATGATGTACAGGTCATGACCTCTGACCGACTGCTTGATGGTGCCTTTGGCTTCACCAGTGCCAAAACGGGGGCAGGTGGCTTTCAGCTGATAAGTGTCCCGGCAGTAACCGATAAAATCGGCATCGCTCATCAGCTCGCCATGGCGGTGAGAACGCCAGTCGGTCAGATAACGGTCGACCTTACCAACCAGTTCTTCACAACCCTTCATGCCTACAATGCTTAAGGTGCCAACGGGAATAGAAACCTCGTGAATGGATTCCATACTAGCAAACTCCTCCTCTTGCTGTTCTGAATCGGGCACGTTGATATCTCTATTATACCTGTTTAGACACCGGAATGCAAATTTTTTGACAGACAATCTTACGAAAAAAATGGAAGGGGATTTGTGAATGTTGGCTAAGTTTGTCGTAAAATTTAGGTTGGTGACGAAAATTGACGGGGTAACACCCTTAATTTGACGGAATTCCCCATCCAGGGCAGGCAAAACGGGAGCGGGTAACAAAGTTATACAGATGAGCGATCCCGTTCCAGGTTTCCATATCGATCCGGCCAGTGGGCGACACACCGATCCGTTCCTGAATGGCCTGAACCACCTTTTCAGTATCTTCATCAAAAACGCCGGTTGCAGACAAGGAAGGCAGATCACAGAAGGTCTGGGTCAGGGCACGCAGTACCAGCTGCACCATCTTGGTCAGTTCCCCGGAAGCTCCCTTGTGAAGCAGAAAATCCGGCGCAGGAAAAAGTGCCAGTGGCACCGGATCCTGGATGGCTGCCAGAATCCGGTGGTATTCCTGAAGCACCCGCTCCCAGGTTTCCAGGTCGATCTCCCCTGTCACCGGTAGCTGATAGCGCTCCTGAAACTGCCGGACTGCACGGCGGGTATCCTCATCCATCTGTCCAGTGGGAACCAGTGGGCTTTTTTCTCCCTGATAGCGTTCAATGAAACGCAGGTACTGCTGAAGCTCCCGCACCGCTTCAGGTTTTGTGGTCATTTGAAACCCTCCCCTTTCTCATGGCTGAAACTGTCCCTGTATCCGGTCATATCCCGACAATACATCACCATAAACACCGGCAATGGCATCCCAGGTCTTGGACCCTACAATGCCATCAGCCACCAGGTTATTTTCGCTCTGAAAGATCCGGACAGCATTGCGTGTTTCATCTCCGAAATATCCAGTGGCAGATACCGCAGGAATGGAAGGGAACTGACGGGAAATGGCGGTCAGGTAGGTCTGAAGCACTGCCACATCACTGCTTCTCATTCCATAAGACAGCGGTGATCCCGGATAGAGCATTGGCGCTTCCCCACCGAAATTTTCCGGCATGCTTGCCAGGATACCACGATAATACCGGTACAGTTCGTTCCAGGTGGTTTCCCCTACAATACCGTCAGGATTGAGCCCTGCATATTTCTGGAAGGCGATTACCGCCTCTTCCGTCTGGTCTCCAAAGATGCCATCCACCTGAATCACCGGCAGCTGGCTGTTGTACTTGCCCAGAAGGGCCAACCGGTATTGCAGGACGCGAACACCAGTACTCACCTCTCCCTTTTTCAGCACCGATGGGAAGAGCTGGTTCAGGTCTTCCTGGGAGATGCCTTCCGAATTGAGTTCAGCCAATCTCCGTACCGAATTATAGATGTACAGGATCCGGTACCAGGTGGCTTCTCCTACAATGCCGTCCGGTGTCAGCTGGAACACCTGCTGAAATTTTTTCACAGCCTGTTCTGTCTCGGAACCAAAGATGCCATCCACCGGATTGATTTTGGGAATGGCGGGATAGTTTTTGGAAATCCGGTTGAGATAGAGCTGAAGCTGCCGCACCGCCATGCCCGTACTGCCCCGCCGAAGGGGAGAACCGGGATAAGAGGAAGCAGGGGTACCGTATTGAATCGGCGCATTGAAGACAATCTCAATATCATCTCCATAGTAATATTGCAGAATCTCAAAGGGTGTCTTCCCCTGTCGTGCCAGTTCAACAGTCCCCCATTGAGAAAGTCCGGGACAGGTTACCGTCGTACCGTTGCAGAACTGGGTAAACATCGGCTCAATGCTTCCCTGCCGGCGAACATAGTCGTTGAATTGCTCATCCACCAACTGGCTGATATTCTCAAAGATGTCACGGCCATAGACAAAGGCCTGGTCATAACTGGTGGAATTGGTGATGTCAAAATCATAGCCTTTGCTGCGGTACCATTCGGTATAAATCCGATTCAGCGCAAAGGTGGTAATTGCGTAAATATTGGCCCGCAGGGCGTTTTCTGGCCAGGTAGGATAAATTTCACTGGAGGCTACATTTTTTATGTAGTCCTGAAAGCTGACGGTGACATTTCTGGCATTGCTGTCCGGTGGGCCCAAATGTACCGTGATATACTGAGGAATAAACGGAATTCCAGTCATGGCAGGGCCTCCCGGGGCAGTTGTTCATCAATTACGATTTCTTCCTGCGTCAGGCTTTCCCGCTCAGGCAGCGGCATCAGCTCCACCGGCTGTACTGAGGTAATGCCGGCAAAAACCGGTACCTGCCGGTATTCTGCGGTATAGTAGCCTGGTTTGCTCACCTGAATGGTGTAAGCAGCAAAAGGATCTGTGTTGCCTGGCTCTTCCGACAGCTCAGCAGGCGGCGCCGGCAAGCGAATTTCCTCGGTATTCCCACTGATATCGGTTCGGGTCATCCGATGGAGCGTAATCTGGCCGCCCAGATCCCGGCTGATCAGCACCAGGGCATCGTAAACCGGCAGTGCCTCCCGGGCTGTATAGACCCGGACAATCATGGTCCCATAACCGGTATCCCGCAGCTCCCGGTCCTGTTCCGGCCCTTCCTCTGGACGGGAAAGCTCCTGTCCGCTGGGCCGGGAATCGGACGCACCCGGCGAAGGCGACGGTTCTTTTGTCGGAGGCGTTTCGCCAGGCTGGGCAGGCGAAACAGTTTTTGCCTTGGTGTATTGGAGCATCTCCTGTTGGTAACGGGCTTTCATTTCCTCAAAGGTTTCAGGTTCTGTCCGCATGATACCTCCCCCATCCGGCCGGTAGATCAGAGAAGCCCTTCAGACCGGCCAAGCTAAAGGGCTCTCTTTTACAGCTGTTAGGAAGATATGCAGCCAATGGAAAAAATATCCCCAATATTCGTTGACAATTGTAGATGAATGTGTTATGATGATTATGTCGACAAATGTAAATGAAAGAGAGGCTCTCCCTATGTGTACACAACCTGAAAAACTCCCCGAAGCAGAACTGGACATTATGCTTTGTCTCTGGCAATATGCCGAACCCGTGCGGACATCAAAGATTCAAGCAGATCTGGCCCAAAGTCACAGCTGGACCCTGTCCACTCTGAAGGCTCTGCTGGGGCGGCTGGAAGAACGTGGATTCATACAGGTAACCCGGGAAGGGCGGTTTACCCTTTATCAGGCGTTGGTATCTGAAGCCGACTACCGGCGCCGGGAAACCGGAAGCATCCTGCGCCGGTATTACCAAAACTCTGCAAAATGTCTGATTGCTGCATTGGTGGAAGAACACCTACTGGACGGAGATGAACTGGAAGAAATCCAACAAATTTTACAGGAGGCGAAAAAACACCAAGATGAAAAATAGTCTGGAAGCGATACTGGTACTGACACCCTGGGTATCCCTGGTCATTGGCAGCATCTTTCTATTGCGCCGCATCGCTCGCCGCCATATTGCACCAGGATGCTTTCGCCTGCTGTGGCTGATGCTGGGATTGCGGATGCTGCTGCCTTTTCGCTTTATCCGTGTTCAAAGGATACCGGCATCCGAGGAAACAGTGATTCCCCTTTCCAAAGCTGCCGCAATTCTGCAACACGGCATAACGCCTAAATCTGTGCCGGACTTTAACAGAGTACTGCCCTCTCCGGCAGAACTGATTCCCTGGATCTGGGCAGCCGGTGCGCTTTTCTACTTGCTGGCACATCTGATTCCCAGTCTGCATTTTACCCATAAACTGCAGCGGGAAGCCATACCGGACGGAGAATTCCACGGTGTTCCAGTGTGGAGAACGCACAATCTGTCCGGTCCGGTAACAGCCGGTCTGTTCCGCTCCGCCATCTACCTCCCTCTGGAAGGGTGGCATCAGGAACGGCCCTATGTGCTGGCTCATGAGTTTCAGCATGTCCGGCATCGGGATACCCTGATGCAGCTGATGCTGCTGGCAGCAGTAGCGCTCAACTGGTTCAATCCGTTGGCTCATTTCATGATGCGGGGATTTCGGGAGGATGCCGAGCTCGCCTGTGACGCCGCAGCATTGAATGGCCAGTCCATGTCCTATCGGCTGGCTTATGGACAGGCGGTGCTCTCTGCGCTGAAAAAAGTCAACCGCTCCACCATGCTGTCCGCATCCATGAGCGGTGAATCCTTTACCACACGGCGATTCAAGGAGATGTTTCAAATGAAAGTCAACAGAAAATTCTGGCCTTCTCTGTTGGGAATGGCACTGGTTTTGACAGTAATCAGTGGTATGACGGCCAAAACCCAATTGGCAGCAGGAGAAGACAAAGAGCCGCTGCCGGAAGGCCCTTCCATTGTGCTGGAAGAAAGCACCAATGAATCTACCTCCGATTCAGCATTATCGGAAGAAACAGAAACCACATCCGTCAGCGAGGAAAGCACACCACGGCTGGTTGCCTGGCCGGTACCGGATTACACCAATATTTCAGCGGAATTCGGAGAAAGAGGCCATGAAGGTGTGGATCTCGCTGCACCTGCTGGCTCACCCGTGCTGTCTGCAACAGATGGTACCGTTGTAGAAACCGGTCAGGATTTTGAGAAAGGCCTTTATCTGATCGTGGCTGATGACAACATGAAGGTACGATACAATCATTGTCAGGAAATTCTGGTGGAAAAAGGCAGTACCCTGTCTGCAGGAGATCTTGTGGCACTGGTAGGCTCCACCGGATATGCCACCGGCCCTCACTGTCATCTGGAAGTGAAACAGGATGGGACACTCGTGGATCCCCTTTCCCTGGTTACAGCCCCATAAACAAAAGAACCAGCCCCAAAACGGGCTGGTTCTTTTACGTTCATTTACGATTATCCGGTAAGATCCAGAGGCTACCGCCAGCGTCCCTCGCTGTCTACCCGGTAACCATCCGGTGTCGTGGTATTGGTCAGCATTCCGCCATCAAAGCCCAGATAATACCAGTAATTGCCGGACTTGATCCAGACATTTTTGGCCATTGCTCCGGATCCGGTGCAGTAATACCATCTGCCGCCGGTTTTCACCCAGGCGTTTTCCGCCATAGCGCCGGAGGCATAAAAGTAATACCAGACTCCGTTTATTATCCGCCAACCGTTTTCCATCATCCGTCCGGCTTCATCAAACCAATACCACTTGCCGTTAATCTTTCCCCAGCAGGAGGTGTACCGGGCGCCGCTGCCGCTTACCCAATACCAACGGCCGTTGTCCTTGATCCAGCAGTTGGCCTTCATCTTTCCATCAGAAGACAGATAATACCAAATGCCATTGACCTGTGTCCAGCCGGTGGTGACAGGCGTACCATCTTTCAGGTAGTACCAGGTATCGTTGGCTTTCACCCATCCGTCTTTCTGCATGACGCCGCCGTCACTGAAACAGTACAGCTTGCCATCGATGGTAATTGCGCCGGTCACCATCCGGGAATTGGCGTCGAAATAGTAGGTTTTGCCGCCCACCGTCCAGAAGCTGTTGGCAGGAAGGTTGTAGTACCGGGCCACTGACTCCACGCTGGTATATTGGCACTTGGGATCCAGTATGGCCTTGCAGGGATTCTGACGGGAATAGATAAACTTGGTAAAGATATTCCGTCCCAAGTCCAATGCATCCTCCGCCATATTGGTAAGGGTATCGGGAAGTACAATGGTGGCGACACTGTTGTAGTAGAAGGCACGGGATTCCAGGGTGGTGACGCCCCAGGGAATCACTACGGTGTCCATTTCCAGATTGGAAAGGCTTTCTGTAGAAATAATTTCCAGCTGCTCCGGGAACTGAATTGAGGTTTTGTGCTCCGGCAGCATCAGCAGCTTTTTCAGGTCCTTGGTATAAAGACAGCTGTCGTAAACAGCAAACCACTGGTTGCCGGCATCCACCGTCATGGTGCCTTGAACCTCCAGCTGCTTGTAAGAGAAATCCTTGCAGGTGGAGCTCACCTTCAGGCTATCCAGTTCAGGCAGGCAGGTAATCAAATAATACGGTACGGAGGTAACGCCTTCTCCAATGACCAGATTCCGGGTGCCGAAGACATACTGGGCCAGCTGGGTCGGTTCGCCGAAATAACTGGGCATATCTCCTTTTCCTTCAATGGTCAGAGTCTGGGACGCTGCTTCGTACTTCCAGTCAAAGCCTGCCCAGTCACCGGAATAGGTGCCGGTTTTGGGCAATTCCTCTCCGTAGCC
>CALXFL010000034.1 GCA_944387515.1 uncultured Clostridia bacterium | reverse complement strand
TCCACCGGCAGGCCGTGAGCCTTGCTCTCTGCCTCGGCCAGCACCTGGAAGATGGAAAGGGCCAGCTCCTTGGCCCGGGGGGTGATGCCGCTGCGGTTGATGATTTCCCGAATCTCCGGCATTCCCCGATGGACGTGGCTGTGACCGTGGTCATGGTCGTGATCGTGAGGGTGGTCATGATCGTGGTGATGGTCATGATCATGGTGATGGTCATGATCGTGGTGATGGTCATGATCGTGGTGATGGTCATGATCGTGGTGATGGTCATGATCGTGAGGGTGGTCATGATCGTGAGGATGGTCATGATCGTGGTGATGGTCATGATCGTGGTGATGGTCGTGATCGTGAGGGTGGTCGTGATCGTGGGGATGGTCATGACCATGGTCGTGGCCATCCTCTTCCAGATGCACGTCAAAGTCGCAGGCATCCAGTCCCGCTTTTACCGCCCGGCCAATATGCAGGTGGTAACCGGGAAGCTGAAGGCTCCGGAGTCCCTCTTCCAGCTTTTCCCGGCTGGCGCCCAGGTCCAGCAGAGCCGCTACTGTCATATCGCCGCTGATGCCGGAATTGCATTCAAAATAAAGTTTCATGGATTGGTCTCCTTCCCGGTTTGCTGTTTATAAATTGCCCTACAGATCTGGGCGGCGGAATAGCCCGCTCCGAAGCCGTTGTCAATATTCACCACCGTGATGCCCTCCGCGCAGGAGTTGAGCATCGTAAGCAGCGGCGCCAGCCCCCCGAAGGAGGCCCCGTAGCCCACCGAGGTGGGAACGGCGATGACCGGCCGGTCTACCATCCCAGCCACCACCGAGGGAAGCGCTCCCTCCATACCGGCAATGGCGATGATGACATCACAGGCCGAGACGTCGTCCATCACCGATAGCAGCCGGTGAATACCGGCGATGCCCACGTCGGTGAACCGCACGGCCTCTGCGCCGAAGAACTGGGTGGAGATGGCAGCCTCTTCGGCCACCGGCAGGTCGGCAGTGCCGCCGGTGAGGATGGCCACCCGGCCAGCCTTTTTCACCTTGTCCAGTCCCCGGTAGATGACCCGGCCCAGCTGGTTGTAGCAGGCGTCGGGCACCTTTTCCAGCACCGCCCGGTACTGTTCCTCGCTGGCCCGGGTACCGAAGGCTGCCCCATCATGGGCGGCGAACCGCTCAAAGATCGCCGCCACCTGTTCAGGCGTCTTGCCCTGACAGAAAATGGTTTCCACGGCGCCCCGGCGGCTGGCCCGGCCGTGGTCCAGACGGGCAAAGCCCAGATTTTCCGTTTCCTGATGCATATGGATTCCCCCTTATGGCTTCCCCTTATGGGGTTGTGGGTTTGCGTTTGTCGTAGCTCCCGCTGACAAAGCCTGCCAGATCCAGCGTCAGATGGGTGTAGCCCAGCTGACGGAGGGCGGGGAGCAGCGTTTCCCGGGCAGCCAGTAGCCGTTCGAAGTCTGCCGGCGGCACCTCGATCCGCCCCAGCAGGCCGCCAGTCCCGGGATGGGTCCGCAGCCGGACCACCGGAAAGCCTGCCTGCCGCAGCAGCTCCTCCCCCTGGCCGATGGCGGCCAGCAGGGGACGGGTGATGGGTTCCCCATAGGGCAGTCGGGTGGCGAGGCAGGGGGACGAGGGACGGCTGGCTACCGACAGGCCCAGCGCCGCTGCCATCTCCCGGACCTCCTTCTTGGTGATGGAGAGCTCGGCCAACGGGCTCTGAACACCCAGCTCCTTTGCTGCCTTAAGCCCCGGCCGGTATTCAGTCAGGTCATCGGCGTTGGTGCCGTCCATCAGGACAGCGCCCTGCTCTGCGGCCAGCCGGGCCAGCGCAGAAAACAGGTATTTCTTGCAGTGGTAGCACCGGTCGGTGGGGTTGGCCAACAGAGGCGCACAGCCCAGCTCGTCAATTTCCAGCACCTGATGGGGGACACCCCAGGACGCCGCCATTTCCCGGGCAGCGTCAATGTCACAGGGGGGCTGGAGGGCGGTTTTCAGGGTGACGGCAGTGGCCGGGATCTTCTCCCGGGCCAGCAGCGCCAGGAGAAGGGCGCTGTCCACCCCGCCGGAAAAGGCCAGGCAAACAGGGGAAGTGTAGCTTTTCAGCCGGGCAGTCAGAAGGGAAAGCTGCTCCATAAGGCTCCTTTCACAAAACGCCGGTGCCCCAGAGGGACACCGGCGGACGATACAGCTATCAATATTCGGCAGAACCGGTGGTGCGGGGGAAGGGGAGAACATCCCGGATGTTGGAAATACCGGTGAGGTACATGACCATCCGCTCAAAGCCCAGACCGAAGCCGCAGTGCTTGGTGCCGCCGTACCGGCGCAGATCCAGGTACCAGCCGTAGTCTTCGGGTTTGAGGCCGAAGTGCCCCAGGCTGTCCATCAGCACGTCCAGACGCTCCTCACGCTGGCTGCCGCCGACGATCTCGCCGATGCCGGGCACCAGTAGGTCCATGGCAGCAACGGTCTTGCCGTCGTCGTTGAGCCGCATATAGAAGGCCTTGATCTCTCTGGGGTAGTCGGTGACAAAGACCGGCTTCTTGAAGATCTCCTCGGTCAGATACCGCTCGTGCTCGGTCTGAAGGTCGCAGCCCCAGAACACCGGGTACTCGAATTTCTCCTTGTGCTCCTCCAGCAGCCGGATGGCTTCGGTGTAGGTCACATGGGCGAAATCTGCCTCGCAGAGGGCGGTGAGCCGCTCGATCAGGCCCTTGTCGTAGAAGTTATTGAAGAAGGCCATCTCATCGGGGCAGTTGTCCAGTACATACCGGATCACATACTTCATCATGGCCTGAACAGTTTCCATGTCGTCGTTCAGATCAGCAAAGGCCATTTCCGGCTCGACCATCCAGAACTCAGCAGCATGGCGGGTGGTGTAGGATTTCTCTGCCCGGAAGGTGGGGCCGAAGGTGTAGACCTTGCCGAAGGCCATGGCCATGCACTCGGCTTCCAACTGGCCGGACACCGTCAGGTTGGCGGCCTTGCCGAAGAAGTCCTGGGAGAAATCAACCTCGCCGTCCTCGGTCAGAGGCGGGTTCTTGGGATCCAGGGTGGTGACCCGGAACATCTCACCGGCGCCCTCGCAGTCGCTGGCGGTGATGAGGGGGGTGTGCACATAGGTGAAGCCGTTTTCATTGAAGAACCGGTGGATGGCGTAGGCGATCACCGACCGCACCCGGAACACGGCGTTAAAGGTGTTGGTCCGGGGACGCAGGTAGGAGATGGTCCGCAGGAACTCCATGGAATGGCGTTTCTTCTGGAGGGGGTAGTCGGGGCTGGAAGCACCCTCCAACTGGATGTTCTCCGCATGGATTTCATAGGGCTGCTTGGCGCCGGGGGTGACGACCACGGTGCCGGTTACCACAATGGCGGCGCCCACGCCGAAGTGAGAGACTTCCTTATAATTGTCCAGTTTCTCCGCTTCAAAGACGACCTGTACGCTCTTGAAGCAGCTGCCGTCTCCCAGTTCAATAAAGCCGATGGCCTTGCTGTCCCGGATGGTCTTGACCCATCCGCAGACGGTGACCTGCTGGCCGTCCATCTCAGCGAAGGAGCGGTGCAGCGAGGCAATTTCGGTGCGTTTCATAAATAATCTCTGCCTTTCCTCTAACATGGTCTGCCGGATGAGAACCCGGCGGATTCACTGCCCTTTATTGTATCAGAAAACCGCCATCAGGTCAAGGCGTTCTACCGGTGGAATACCGGAGAAACACAACCTTAGAGTGCCGTGGACGAAGTTTCCTGTGGGACTGATTTCTTTTCAGCCGGGCAGGGAGCAGAAAAAACAGATGACCTCCCCAGCAGCACCGGGACATAGTCTCCTCCCAGGGCGTGGATTTCCTTCAGCGCCCGTTTCAGCAGAGCGGCAGTCTTCACCTGGAAGGCGGCCTGGGGAGAGACCACAATATCGTAGCGTCCCTGGCGGATCTCCTCTGCCAGAGCTTCCACCCGGTTGACAGTCTGGTCAAAACGGGTGCGGATGCAGCCGTATTGCGCCGCCTGATGGGTATCGCTGCCGCTGACCACCGGCTTGTGGAGCCGGGCAGCCAGCGCCCGGGTCAGAGTTTCGGCCTGCTGGCGGTTTTCTGCCACATCCTTTCCGTTGAGGTCAAAGAAGTGGAGCCGGCGCAGCTGCTGGTCGGGCAGGAGGGGAATATTTCCTCCTGCCCGGAAGGGGTGGGCGCCGCCCACCAGCACCGGATACTGTTCAAACAGATCCATCAGCTGGGAAAAGGGGAGAAAGGTTCCCTTTTCCTTATGGGGCTCCAGCCGCCGGTTCAGCTCCAGGATGGCCTCCAAGGGGCCAATGGAAAGAATGTGTCCGCCCTCGGCGATGTCGGTCTCCATACCGGGGAAGATCCGCAGTCCGTCAAAGAGCAGGGTGTCTCCGTCAGGCTGGGCATGGGCGGCGATGTAGTGATAGAGGGCTTCAAAGCCCAGGGTGTTGAAATGTTCGGTCAGACAAAGGGCGTCCAGTCCGGCGCTCCTCGCTTCGGAAAACAGCCAGTGGGTGTAGTCTTCGGAAAAAGGCAGCTTCTTTGTCAGTTTTCCATGGGTGTGAAAGTCCAGATACAATAGGGGTCCCTCCTGAAAAATCGGTTGTCATGGGACAGTTCACGGCACAGAGACCATATCGTTTTCATTGTAGCAAAAAGCGGATGCCCGGTCAAGGCGTGTTCACCGGGCTGTGTATTTCCCCGGCAAGACCGGATGATTGCAGGCAGTTGAGTATTTTTGCAAAATTTTATTTTTCGCTTGACAAACCGGTTGGAAAGAGTTACAATAACACCGGAAAGTTAGTTATCTAACTATAAAAACGAGGAGGGTTTCAGTTTGAAACGATGGATGAAATACGTCAAGCCCTACTGGGTGTACTTTGTCCTTGGCCCCATCTGCATGATCGTGGAGGTAGTGGGCGAGGTCCTCATGCCAAAATTCATGGCCAATATCATCAATGAAGGCGTACCCCAGGGAGAAAACGGCCTGTGGTACATCATCGGTGTCTGTGCGCTGATGGTGGCGGTGGCGCTGCTGATGATGGCAGGCGGCGTGGGCGGCGCCTATTTCGGCGCCAAGGCTTCGGTGAACTTTGCCTCAGACCTGCGGCAGGACATCTACACCAAGGTGCAGTCCTTTTCCTTTGCAAACATCGACAAGTTCAGCACCGGCTCTCTGGTTACCCGGCTCACCAACGACGTGACCCAGATCCAGAACTTTATCAACATGCTGCTGCGGATGTGCCTCCGTTCGCCGGGTATGCTCATCGGCGCCCTGATCATGGCCATCTCGATCAATCCCCGACTGGCGCTGGTGCTGTCGGTGACCATCCCGCTGATCCTGCTGACCCAGTTCTTCCTGATCCGTACCGGTTTTCCCCGGTTCTCCCGGATGCAGACCCGGATCGACTCCCTCAACGCCAACGTGCAGGAAAACCTGACCAACGTGCGGGTAGTCAAATCCTTTGTCCGGGAAGACTTTGAGCGGCAGAAGTTTGGCCGTTCCAACGCAAACCTGAAAGAAGCAGGCCTGAAGGCTATGGGCGTCATGATCTTCATGCAGCCCCTGATGACCCTGTTCATGAACATCACCTCTCTGGCCGTGGTGTGGTTCGGTGGACAGCAGGTTATTGCAGGCGGTATGCTGGTGGGTGACCTGGTGGCCTTTATCACCTACATTACCCAGATCCTGATGTCGCTGATGATGCTCACCATGATGTTCATGATGAGCTCCCGTGCCCTGGCTTCCGGACGCCGTATCCGGGAAGTTCTGGACGAACGGGTAGACCTGACCGACCAGAACGCTGCTCATCCCGACCGCAAGGTACAGCAGGGCCGGGTTGAGTTTAGGAATGTCTCCTTCCGCTACTATAAAAACAGCGCGGAAAAGGTGCTGTCCGGCGTGAATCTCACCATCGAGCCGGGCGAGACCGTGGGTATTATCGGCTCCACCGGTTGCGGCAAGACCACCCTGGTTTCGATGATTCCCCGTCTGTACGACGTGGACGAGGGACAGGTGCTGGTGGACGGCGTGGACGTGCGGGAATACAGCCTTCGCCACCTGCGGGACGGCGTGGGCATGGTTCTTCAGAAAAACGTCCTTTTCTCCGGCAGCATCGCCGACAACCTGCGCTGGGGCGATGAGGAAGCCTCCATGGAGCAGCTTCGGGCTGCTGCTGCCAGCGCCCAGGCTGACGACTTTGTCAGCCATTTCACCGATGGCTATGAGACCCAGCTGGGACAGGGCGGTTCCAACGTCTCCGGCGGTCAGAAGCAGCGTCTCTGTATTGCCAGAGCCCTGCTGAAGCGTCCCAAGATCCTGATTCTGGACGACTCCACCAGTGCCGTAGATACCGCCACTGAGGCCCGCATCCGTCAGGCCTTTGCCGGGGAACTGCGGGATTCCACCAAGATCATCATTGCCCAGCGGATTTCCTCGGTGCGGGAAGCCGACAAGATTGTCGTGCTGGACGACGGCCGGATCACCGGCATCGGCACCCATGAGGAGCTGTTGGCGGACAATCAGGAATACCAGGAAATTTACTACTCGCAGATGGACCGGAAGGAGGGAGCCTGATGGCAGGAAGAAGTCTTGAAGAGCTGTCGCGGCAGTATAACAGCGCATCGGCAGTGCGGGGTCCGGGAGGACCCGGTGCTGGTCCTGGAGGTCCCGGTCCCGGCGGCCCCGGCGGACGGGGACGAAACCTTGCAGGAGGCGGCAAGCCCAAGGATGTCCGGGGTGTTATCGGACGGTTGGTTCATTATATAGCGGCCTACCGGCTGCAAATGGGGCTGGCTTTTCTCTTTGTCATCCTTCGGGCACTGTCCTCTCTGGCTGGTTCCTATATGCTCCGGCCCATTATCAACAATTACATAGCCGTAGGCAAGATGGAAGGCTTTCTCTTTGCCCTGCTGGTGCTGGGCGGCATTTATCTGGTGGGCGTGGTTTCCACCTATGCCCAGAACCGCCTGATGATCACCGTCTCCCAGAATGCCATTGAGAAGATCCGAAACGATCTTTTTGACCACCTGCAAAAGCTGCCGGTGCGGTTTTATGACACCGAAAGTAACGGCGAAATCATGAGCCGGTTCACCAATGATGTTGACAACATCAGCATGATGCTGGACAATACCATTATGAGTTTGGTTTCCGGCTTCATCACCATTGTGGGTACCGTGTTCATGATGTTCTATACCAACGTCTGGCTGGCGCTGCTCACCGTGATCTTTGTGCCGCTCTTTATGAAGGCGGGCGGCTTCATCGCCTCCCGGAGCCGAAAATACTATCTGGCCCAGCAGGCAGCCCTGGGTGCTGTCAACGGCTACATCGAGGAGTCGGTGGCGGGTCAGAAGGTCGTCAAGGTCTTCTGTCATGAGGAGGTCTGCGAGGAGGAGTTCGCTCTCCTGAACCACGACCTTCGGGGCAAGCAGATGTTTGCTCAGTTCTTCGGAAGCATTATGGGCCCCATCCTGGGCAACCTGAGCCAGGTGAGTTATGCCCTTACCATTGGCATCGGCGGCGTGCTCTGCGCCATGGGTGTCTTTGACGTGGGCGGTCTGTCGGTTTTCGGCAACTATGCCCGGCAGTTCAGTATGCCCATCAATGAGGTTTCCACCCAGGTGTCCACCATCTTCTCGGCGCTGGCAGGTGCTGAGCGGGTCTTCGCCATCATGGACCGGCCCCCTGAGGAGCCGGATGCCCCGGATGCTGTCCGGATGGAGCACATGAAGGGGGATGTGGTGCTGGATCATGTAACCTTCGGCTACAACCCCGACAAGACCATCCTGAAGGACATCTCCCTCTATGCCCACCCCGGTCAGAAGATCGCTTTTGTTGGTTCCACCGGCGCCGGCAAGACCACCATTACCAACCTGCTGAACCGGTTCTATGACATTCAGGAGGGCACCATCACCATCGATGGCGTGAACATCCGCAATATCCAGCGGGAAAACCTGCGGGAGAACATCGCCATGGTGCTCCAGGACACCCACCTGTTCACCGGTACCGTAATGGAAAACATCCGGTACGGCAGGCTGGATGCCACCGATGAGGAGGTCATCGCTGCCGCCAAGACCGCCAGTGCCCACAGCTTCATCATGCGGCTGTCCGACGGCTACAACACGATGCTGGAAGGAGATGGCGCCAACCTGTCTCAGGGACAGCGGCAGCTTCTGAACATCGCCCGGGCGGCTTTGAGCAAGGCACCGATTCTGGTGCTGGACGAGGCCACCAGCTCGGTAGATACCCGCACCGAGCGGCACATCGAGCACGGCATGGACCGGCTGATGGAGAGCCGCACCACCTTTGTCATTGCGCACCGGCTGTCCACCGTCCGCAACGCCGACGCCATTATGGTGCTGGAACAGGGTGAGATCATCGAGCGGGGCAACCACGAACAGTTGCTGGCCATGGAGGGCCGGTACTACGAGCTCTACACCGGAAAGAAGGAGCTGGACTGACCCTTCGGGAAAAATTCGGAGCACCCTCTGCAAGGAGGGCGCTCCGTTTTTTGCTGCCGGGCAGCTTTTGCTGAAACTGGTTGCGGGGGCTCTTCCGGTATGGTATAATCAGGCTGAAAATGCGGTGCCTGGAGGGATGTGTATGTCAACAAGCAAGGACTACCTGAATTTTTTGTTGGAGCAGCTTTCTTCTCTCGATGAAATCACCTGGCGGATGATGATGGGGGAGTACCTGATCTATTACCGGGGAAAGGTGGCGGCCTATGTCTGTGACAACAGATTCCTGGTCAAGCCCGTTCCCTCCGCTGTTCGGATGCTTCCCGATGCGGAATACGATGCCATCAGCGAAGGGGACAAAAAGAAACTGCTGCGGGTGGATAATGTGGACGACAGCCGGTTTTTGACCGAGCTGTTTGTCTCCATGTATGACGAGCTGCCGTTTCCCAAGCCCAGGACGCCGGCCGCCCGGAGAAAGAAGACAGACTGATTGCTGGATGTTTCCGGAAGAGCGCATGAAAAAGCCGTCCCCACCCGGGGACGGCTTTTCCGTTACAGGATCAGGCATACCAGGCCGTTGCAGCCTTCGTTGATGATCCGCTCGATGGTTTCCTGGAGCTTCATCCGGGCCTCCTGGGGCATCCGTCCCAGCTTGGCATGAAGCCCTTCGCCCACCAGCTCGTGGAGGGACTTGCCGAAGATGTTGGAGTCCCAGATTTTGACCGGGTCCTCCTCAAAGTCCCGGAGCAGCGACGCCACCAGCTCCTCAGACTGCTTCTCCGACCCTACAATGGGGGAGATCTCGGTGGCAATCCGGGTGGAGATCAGGTGAATGCTGGGGGCGCTGGCCCGCAGCCGCACCCCGTACCGCCCGCCCTGGCGGACGATCTCCGGCTCCTCCAGGGTGAGCTCGGTCATCTGGGGCATGACGATGCCGTAGCCGGTGGCTTCCACCTGCTCCAGCGCGCCCTTCAGCCGGTCGTAGGCCTTCTTGCAGGCCGCCAGTTCCATCAGGCAGGGCATGAGTCGGGTTTCGTCGGCGATATCCAACCCGGTGGCCTCCCCCAAAATCTGGTAGAACAGCTGGGGTTGGAGGGTGACCGTCATCTGGACCAGTCCCTGGCCCAGATCGATCTGGTCTACCTGGGCCCGGCTGATGTGGCTGCACCGCTCCGGCAGGGTGCTCACCATGGCGGCAGTTTCGCCCAGCTTTTCCACCGAGGCAGCGCCCTCCCGGATGGCCCCAAACACCGCATCCCGCAGCCAGTGTCCCGGCGCCAGGGAGAGGGTCCACCGGGGCAGCTGGATCTGGACCTCCTTCAGGGGGAATTCGTAAAGCATCTGCTGTAAAATACCCCGGATGTCTTCCTCACCCAGAGAAAGGCAGCTCACCGGCAGCACCGGGCGGCCGTATTTCTGGGTCAGCTGCTCTGCCATGGTGCGGGCGGCGGGGGAGTGGGGCTCCACGCAGTTGAGGAGCACCACAAAGGGCTTGCCCAGTGCTGCCAGCTCGGAGATGACCCGTTCCTCGGCTTCCTCGTACTCGTCCCGGGGAATGTCGCTGATGCTGCCGTCGGTGGTGATGACCAGGCCGATGGTGCTGTGGTCGGTGATGACCTTGCCGGTGCCCACCTCGGCGGCCATGTTGAAGGGAACCTCCTCGTCAAACCAGGGGGTCCGGACCATCCGGGGCGCTTCATTCTCAAAATACCCCAGCGAACTGGGGACGATGTATCCCACACAGTCAATGAGCCGCACCCGCATGACGGCGTGGTCGTCCAGCTGGATCTGGGCGGCCTCCTCGGGGATGAATTTAGGCTCAGTGGTCATGATGGTCTTGCCAGCGGCGGACTGGGGCAGCTCGTCGGTGGCCCGCTCTCTTTGCAGGTCGCTTTTCATCCGGGGGAGGACCAGCGACTCCATAAAACGCTTGATAAAGGTGCTTTTGCCGGTGCGCACCGGGCCCACCACCCCGATGTAGATATCGCCGCCGGTTCGCCGGGCGATGTCCCGGTAGATGCTCTGAGATTCCATGCTTTTCCTTCCTTTCTGAGGGATCTGAGGGATTTAGTCTTCCACCTGGGGAATCAGCAGCATCTGACGCCCGGGAAGCTGTTCGGTTTCCAGCTGGTTTTCGGTCATGACTGCCTGCATCGAGGTGCCGAAACGCCGGGCAATCTCCCAGAGGCTTTCGCCCGGTTCGGTAAAGTAGAGCCGGATGGCGCAGGGAGAGGGCGGCAGGGGCTGGCTTTCATCCAGCTGGATGCCGGTCACCGGTTCCAGGTTCAGCCGCTGGCAGAGACTGCCGGAAAACTGCATCTGGATCCGGATTTCCAGGGTGGTGTCCCCGGTGATGGTATAGCCGGTTTCCAGCAGCTGAAGGTGGGGCAGCTCCAGAAGCTCTCCTTCTCCCTCTACCTCTACGGGTACCGAAAAGGGCAGAGTGCGGTCCGCTGCAAAGGGATTGCCCTCCGGGTCGAGACAGAGGGCGGTGACCTCTACCGAGCCGCTGAGAATCAGCTGTCCGCCCTCGGTCCGGGCGGTCATTTCCCCGGGCTGGCAGAGAAGGTCCAGCACCCTGCCAATGGGCTCAGCTGTCAGCTGTCCCTTGAGGGTGTGCTGAAGATCCAGCCTGCCGGTGAGACGGGCGGCTGCTACCGGCGTCCGCTCCGGTCCTCCGGCACAGCGGGTGGAGAAGGCGTCGTCGGCCAGGGGCATCTGCTGGTTTTGGCGGGCTGTACAGCTGAGCCACAGGGTCCATTCGGCGCCCAGCCGGCGGCAGCCCTCCCCGGCGGGAATGGCCTCGATGGTCAGGTCGGCGGCAGTGCAGCGGACATCCGCTTCGTCGTCTCCATCTACGCCGGGCAGATCGAGGATCTGGCTGATGGGGAGGGCGTAGTCCATGGATTCCGGCTCGCCTTCCTCCGGCTGGTAGAGCAGGTGGCAGAGCAGCTCGCCCCGGCAGATGACCTTATTGGCGATGATCCGGCAGTCCTCCATCCGTACGGCGGAGCGGCTGTCCAGCAGTGCTTTGAAGGGCGGCTTGGCGGTGGGCAGTTCCAGCTCCTCGGTGACTGTCACCGGCTTGGCGGCAAACCGCTGGCGGCCGCAGAGGGTGACCGGTGCTGCGTGAATCTGGACGCCGCCGCCGCTGGCAGCGGTGACCACCGGCAGCTCCTTCTGGGCGGTGACCTTGACCCGGATGCTCACCCCGCCCCGTACATCCAGCCTTCTGGGGCTGACTGCCCGGCCGCTGGCATGGTAGCAGCGGCACTGGCAGCAGACGGCCGGTTCCTCCTCGCTTTCGCCCCTCAGCTCCAGCGACCGGGAAAAGGGCAGGGTCTGCTCCACGGCTTGGATGCCGCCGCCGTCCTCTCCCTGGTAGAGGACGGTGATCCGGCAGAGACCGTCCAGGGTAATCCGGTTTCCGGCGATGCGGGTCTGCTGAATCACCGGGCGGATGCGGGTCCCCAGCAGGCGGAAGATGCTGGGGTAGTAGTCTGGCAGGCTGTAATCCAGCTCCACCGGCTGCTCGGCAGCTGTGTCCAGCAGGGTTTCGGTGATCCAGATGGGGTCTTTTTGCAGTTTCAGTTCCGGCATATGGCTTCATTCCTTTCGGTTTTGTCCTGTAACGGGTTTGCCATATGGTATGAGGGTGGGGACGGGTTTAGAACTGGGGGCGGGGGAAAGAAAAAGCCCTGCCGGGGGCAGGGCTTCATTATAGGTATTCATCTCTGTCCGGATACTGATCTATCCAGTTTTCTCCATCATAAGCAGCAATGGCTGCGGTGATCTGCTGGAGGTATTCCTGTGCTTCCTTTTCGGTAGGGTACCAGACCAGGGCCTGTCCGAATCCATAGTGTTTCTTTCTGGCAAGAGGAACATGCCAGCCGTTCCAGTTTCGTTTATCATGCGGAAGCAGGACACAGTCTTCCTTTCTGGCCAGCACATTATAGTTTTGAATATAGTCGTTTTCAGATTCTGCTTCCTGATATTGGCGGAAAACAGTGGCGTGCTGATACCATCCCACTACCAGGGTGCCTCGTGCATCGGTGGCGCACCAGATAACTAGTACATCGTCAACAGCAGGGGCTTTTTTCAGCAGCTGGCAGCCTGCTATTTTTTCCAGATGCAGATCATTGACATGCCCGGAACTGGTGGATTTTGTTTCGACAAATCCCAACAGATAAAAGCCATCTTCGCATTCTACCGGTTCGAAATTGTATTCTTCATGTCCCCATCCATACTTTTCTACATAGCTTCCGCCATTTTGAGGGACATCCCACGGTCCAGCTCCTTTATAATATTTCATATAGGAGGTTTTGCAGAACAGAACTTTCATGGTCGTTTCTCCTTCCTGCTTGTTTTAAACTACCCGTTAAAACTGACTATGCATCTTTTCCGGCGCCTCCCGCCAGTCCACCAGGTACCCCGACCCATGAGAGCAGAAAACCGAACCGGCTGGGTTGGCGGTGTCCCGCTCTGGCTGGTAGCCGATCTCCGCCACCACTTCGTGGGTGTTGTGGCAGGGGAACCACCCGGCGGGCTGAAGGGAGAGCTGCCCCTGTCCCCGGGTCAGGCTGAGGAACTGGGCGGGGTAGTCCATCATCCCGGCGGTGGGGACCTGGCCGGTGAGGATGCTTTCCAGCCCCCCCATCCGGGGCGGGTCGCACTGTCCGCCCATCTGCTGAAGGTCAATGAGAATCCGGCCGGTGAGGGAGGGTTCCACCCGGATCTCAAACTGATACCAGGGCTCCAACAGGACGGATTGTCCGCTCAT
>CALXFL010000033.1 GCA_944387515.1 uncultured Clostridia bacterium | reverse complement strand
CCCATCTCTTTGGGCTATGAGGGCAAGGAGGAGAGCTTTGATTTCCGTCTCTGTGAGGAGCTGGACGGGGCGGAGATCTGCCGCCGTCTCTGCGATGCGCTGCCTGAGGGCATTATCATCCGGCAGGTGGCAGCCCCTGAGAACAAGGCGGATGTCATCGTTTCGGGACAGTATACCCTCTGTCTGTCGGCGCCGGGGTTTACTGGCGCGCAGCTGCTGGAAAAGTGGAACCACTTTTTTGCCCAGCCGGAAATTCTGGCGGAAAAGCGCAGCAAAAAGGGAAAGAAGATGGTAGATCTGAAGCCCATGGTGCGGTCTGCCAGCGCAGAGGTGGCCGACGATCAGCTGAAGCTCTCCCTGGTGCTGGCGGCCGGATTGGCTGTCAACCTCAACCCGACCCTGCTCACCGATGCCTTCGGTCAATGGGCAGGCTTTTCGCCCGATTATCACAGCATCTGCCGGGAAGCGGTGCTGTGTGAGGACGGGAAGGTCTTCCGGTAAGGAGGAAGGAAAATGGCATCCTGGGATTCGGAGCTGTTTTTGCAGGCTGTACGGCTCAAATATCACGATCCCCAAAAGCTGGGTTATGCGGCACAGGTTCCTGCCATCCGGCATCTGGACCGGCTGCCGTTGGACACGCCTGTCACCTTTCTGGTAGGGGAAAATGGCTCGGGAAAATCCACCCTGCTGGAAGCCATCGCCGTGGCGGCTGGCTTCAATCCCGAAGGAGGAACCATCAACTTCCAGTTCTCCACCTGGGATTCCCATTCCCCCCTCTGGCAGGCGCTGACCCTGGAACGGGGCATTCACCGGCCCAGAACCGGCTTTTTCCTCCGGGCAGAAAGCTTTTACAATGTGGCCAGTGAGATTGAACGGCTGGATCGGGAGCCGGGTATCGGTGGACGGGTGATCGATTCCTACGGTGGCCGTTCCCTTCACGGCCAGTCCCACGGTGAGAGCTTCATGGCGCTGGCGTTTCATCGGTTCGGCCCACGGGGCCTTTACCTGTTGGACGAGCCAGAAGCCGCTCTCTCCCCCCAGAATCAGATGGGCCTGCTGGTGCGGATCCGGGATCTGGTGGAGGAGGGCAGCCAGTTCATCATCGCTACCCATTCTCCCCTGTTGATGGCTTTCCCCGGCAGTACGATTTATCTCATCGACGAAGAGGGCTTGCATCTCACGCCCTATGAACAGACCCCTCACTATCAGCTGACCCGCTCTTTTCTGGAAAATCCAGAACGGATGCTGGGTTATCTGTTCCAGGAATAGGAGGTTTTCATGTACCAGAAAGAGACACTCAAGCAGCAAATTGCCGCAATGGGCATTTGCCCGGATGATACCCTGCTCATTCACAGCTCCTGCCGGTCAGTGGGGCCGGTGGAGGGTGGAGCCGATACCATTCTGGATGCTTTTTCCGAAAGTCTGGCAGATGGCCTGCTGATTTTCCCCACCCACACCTGGAATGTGGTGAAACCCGGTGTTCCCTTTGATCCGGCGGAAACCCCTTCCTGCAACGGCATCCTGACAGAACTGTTCCGGCATCGGCCCGGTGTGATTCGTTCCCTTCATCCCACCCACTCGGTAGCGGCATTGGGACGGGATGCGGCTGCCCATACAGCAGGCGAAGAACAGGCGCAGACACCCTGTCCCCGGAATGGCTGCTGGGGAAAGCTCTATGATCGGGATGCCAAGATTCTTTTTCTGGGCTGTGGCATCCGGTACAACACCTTCCTTCACAGTGTGGAAGAGTGGGCGGATATTCCCGATCGGCTGGCCGGAGAACCGGTGGAGCTTCATATTAAAATGCCGGACGGTAGCCTGAATCCCATTTCCTTTTACGGCCATCACAGCTCCTTTGGCGATGTATCTGCCACCTTTGGCAAGCTGGAGCTGCCCATGCTTCAGCTGAAAACCCTGACCTTCGGCTATATCGGGGATGCGCCGTCCTTTGTGATGCGGGCGCGGGATGTAGCCGATCTGACTTTGGATTATCTCAAACGGGATCCCAATCTCTTTGGACATTGGGAACCGGTGCCGGCTGGATGGTACCGGGGAAAGGAAACGACATGAGAATTGAACGTACCGGAGCAAAAGAGATGCTCACCTACTGGAACGGCCGGTTTGCCGACTTTGCTGAGCGGATTTCCGCCCGGGTGGAGAGCGGCGTGGAGGAATGCTGGCTGCTCTTTGACGAGGATTCAAACCGGTGGATCGGCGAGCTGCATATCCGTTGGGACAAGCCCGATCAGCCTGAGGAGGCCAACGGCGTGGACACTGCCTGTCTGGAGGCCTTCCGCATCGATGAAGCCTTCCAGGGACAGCATCTGGGCACGATGCTGATGCGCCGTTGCCTGGAACGGATCCGGGAGCGGGGCTTTACCCGGGCCACCATCGGTGCAGATGACTCTGACCCCAGATTGGGCGTCATGTACCAGAACTGGGGCTTTACCCGCCGGGTACGGGAAGACGGTTTTGATTACCATGACGATGAAGGCAATCTGATTCACGATACCTATGTGCTGTATGCCAACGACGACGTACAGCATACCGGACTGAAATAAAAAACACCGGACAGCAGATGAACTGCCCCAGCTTGTGCAGACAGCTGTCCGGTGTTTTTTGCTCTTATCCCAGATCGGGGGTGTCGGTGAGGGTAATTTCCAGTCGGTCGGTGCCGTCCAGCTCCAGCACAACCAACTCGTTTTCGCCGGCATGGAGCAGCGGTCCGGGCAGATAGAGAGTCTTCTGGGGACCAGCAGTATTCCAGTACCGGCCCAGATTGAAGCCGTTGACAAAGACCAGGCCTTTCTTGAAGCCGTCCAGCCGTACCCAGGTATCGGCTGCCTCGTCTACCTGAAGGGTGCCCCGATAGAAGACGGGTTCTCCTTCCACCGGTGCAGCGGGATTGTACCGCAGGCCGGAAAGGTCATCACAGGTGATGCTGCGCATCTCCCAGCCAAAATGACAGCGGCGTTCCAGATAGACACCGCCGGTGATGCCCTTCTCATCCCGGAGCTTCTTGCCGTAGTTGACGCGGCCCATATTCTCCACCAGGATGTCGATCTGTACCGATTCACCCGGCTTCAGCTCAATTTCCACCGGTGTCCGGTCGTTGGGGCGGCAACGCTCCCAGATGGCGGTCAGCTTGCTGTCCAGGAAGATATGTGCCCGGTCGTGGATGCCGTCTACGACCAAGGGGAATTTTTCACAGGGGCCATGCAGGACGCTGCTGTACCAAACAAAGCCGAAATCCTGTCCCAGTTCTTCCATGGTCATGGGGGTGGGCGCCTTTACCACCTGGGGTGCCAGCACATCCAGGTTGTCCCGCAGAGGAGCGGCTTCTGTCAGGGTGACGGTGCCGTAGGCCCGGCGGGGCAGGTTGGCCACATCCATCTCCGGCACTTTGCCGAAGTGCTTCTCTACCACGGCCTTGACTTCGTAGTATTTTCCTGTCATGTCTCCCGACTCACTGAGGGGGGCATCGTAGTCATAGCTGGTGACAGTGGGCTGGTAAACCCCGTCATAGTTGGCGCCGTTGGTAAAGCCAAAGTTGGTGCCGCCGTGGAACATGTAGAAGTTCACAGAACCGCCGCAGGAGAGCATTTCATCAAAGGTAGCAGCAGTGTCGTCTCCCTCCCGGACGTGGTGGGCTTCATACCAGTGGTCGAACCAGCCGTTCCAGAACTCACAGCACATAGTGGGCTGATCCGGCCGGAAGGCCTTGAGGAAGGAGAGGTTTTCCTTGCCCTTGCTGCCAAAGTTGGCGGTGGCCAGATAGCCGTCCAGGGTGCCGCCGCCCAGCATATACCAGGTGGGGCCGTCGGAGGTGAAGTAGAGGCAGCTGACCTGGTTGTCCTTGTAGATGTCCACCACGGCTTGGAGGTATTCCTTGTCATCGCCGTAGCTGCCGTACTCGTTTTCAATCTGCACCATCAGGATGTTGCCGCCATTGCCAGCAAAGAAGGGAGAAACCTGCTGGAACAGGGCCTCATAATACCGGCGGACCTTGGAGAGATAGAGCGGATCATTGCAGCGCAGTTTCATTTCCTTGTGACGGAGCAACCAGGCCGGCAGGCCGCCGAACTCCAGCTCAGCGCAGATGTAGGGGCCGGGACGAAGAATGACATACAGGCCCAGCTCCTGGGCAGTCCGGATAAACCGGGCAATGTCCAGCATACCGGAGAAATCAAACTCGCCCTCTTTCCGCTCGTGGAGATTCCAGCAGGTGTAGGTCTCTACGGTATTAAAACCGCAGGCCTTCAGCTTCTTCAGCCGGTCCTCCCAGTATTCCGGCACGACCCGGAAGTAGTGAATGGTGCCGGACAGGATGGTAAAGGGCTTTCCATCCAGCAGAAAATGGTCCTTGTCATAGGTGAGATTTGGCATAAATACGCCTCCTTTTAATATTGTCAGCTATGCTGTCTGTGGGGATTTTCCGCCATCAGTTTACGGAATCGGAAGAAAAAGACGGTGCCCGTGGTGAGGGAAGCCAGAATATCGGCTGCTGCTTCCGACAGGAAGATGCCGTCAGTGGGTGCCAATCCCAGCAGTCTAGTGGTCTGAATCAGCCAGGGCAGCAGGTAACAAAGCGGGATCAACAGAATGACCTTCCGGAGCAGCGCCAGGAACATGGAGATTTTAGCTTCGCCCAGAGCGAGGAAGGTATTCTGGCAGGAATTCTGAAGAAAGATAATGAAAATGCCCGCCAGGAAGAGTCGGAGCCCGTAGGAGCCGATGGAAAGCAGCTGGGGATCGTTGCTGAAAATCCGAATGATCACACTGGGAAACAGCATGACGAAGGTCCCAATGCCCAGGCAGTAGATCATGCTGCACCGGATCAAGACGCTGAAGGTCTGTTTGACCCGCTGGGTATTGCCGGCGCCATAGTTATAACTGGTGATGGGCTGCGCTCCCTGGCAGAGACCGGTCAGCGGCATGAGCAGCACCTGCAAGCAGCTGTTGATGACCGAAATAGCGGATACATAGGCGTCGTTTCCGTATTGCTGCATGCCTGAGGTAAAGGCAACCTGTACAAGGCTTTCAGTGGTGTACATAATGAAGGGAGAAAGCCCCAGCGAGAGCACCGGCAGCAGAATCCGACGGCTGGGACGCAGATATTGGCGGCGGATATGTAGGTGGGTTTGTTTTCCAAAGAGAAAGAAGAGCACCCATATAGCCGAGGCACCCTGGGCAATAACCGTGGCCAGCGCGGCACCCATGACCCCCATGTCCAGCCAGAAAATGAAAATGGGGTCGAGGATGATGTTCAGAACAGCGCCGATGATGACGGTTTTCATCGAAACAGAGGCAAAGCCCTGGGCGGTGATGAAGTAATTCATGCCCAGAGAAAGCTGGACAAAGATGGTACCCACCAGATAGATGCTCAGATACTGGTCTGCATAAGGGAAGATGGCTTCTGACGCACCAAATACCCGCAACAGCGGATTTTTGACCACCAGAAAGAAGAGCGTCAGTCCGATGGAAACCAGAATCAAAGAGGAAAAGCTGCATCCCAGAATTCGTTCTGCTTCGTCCTTCCGGCCTTCTCCCAGCCGGATAGAGGAAAGCGGTGCACCACCCTGTCCAATGAGGGACGCAAAAGCGGAGATCACCATGATAATGGGAAAGGACACGCCCAATCCTGCCAGCGCAGCAGTGCCGCCATCGGGCAGCCGGCCGATATAGATGCGGTCCACAATATTATACAAAGCGTTGATTAGCTGCGCTGTAATACAGGGTACCGCCATCCGGAACATTAACCGTCCTACTGGCGCAGTACCCAGTTCATCGTCTTTTTTTGTCAAAGCAGCTCATCCTTTCTTACATCCATTTCGGCTTTTTTCCCGGTAAATTGCAAGGAATCCATCCAGCAGCCGTTTGACTGAAGATACTGCCATGATACCCGCCGCGAGAGAAAGGGAAAGGAAGATGGTGTCCTGTCCCTTTTGGGCAAACTGCATCCAGTCCCGGGCAACAGCAGCCCCCATCGTGTCATACAGGCTGCCGCCGGGAATGAGCGGAATCAGCATGGGGACGACAAAGGTAGTCGTCGGCGTTTTGAACCAGCGGGCCAGCAGCTCTGCTGCCAGGTTGGAGAGCATGGCAGCCAGCAGAAAAGCGAAGTACTCATTTTCCGTGGCAGCAGTCACAGCCAGACAAACACTCCAGGTACACATGCCGCCCAGACCAGCTACCAAAAGTTTTGCGCCTCTCAAGTTATACAAAGAGGAGAAAAAGAAGGTGCCTGCAAAGGCGGCAAGAATTTGAATCAGCTGATTCATACCATTCCTCCTGCCAGTAAAATGGCGGCGGCAATGCCGGCTGCCAGAAAGACCGCCAGAACGACGGCTTCACAAAGACGGAGAATTCCTGCCATAATGTCTCCGGCGATGATATCCCGCAGGGAATTGACAAAGGCTACACCGGATATCAGCAGCATGATGTTGCCGATGATGATTTTTTCATAATGCTGTCCGATGCCGCAGGCCGCAGACAGGATGGCCAGCAGGCCAATTAAAAAAGAGACGACAAAGTTTGCAAACATCATGTTGGAGCGGAGCCGCTCCATACCGGCCATGCAGAGCCGCAGCAGCATTCCCAGAAGGAGGGATACGGCCATATCCCGCAGGCTGCCGCCGAAAAAGATGGTGAAGGCCCCAGCGGCCAGACCGCTGGAAAGGGTCCGGATGCCCAGTCCATAGCTGCGGCCAGACAGGATGTCATCCAGCTGGCGGCGGAGTTCAGCCTCCTCCATGGGAGCGGCACAAATCTGCCGGGAGAGGGCGTTGAGCCGGTCCAGGCGGGCCAGGTCAGTGGCATAGGAACGGATGCGGCGGGTTTGGGTATTGGTTTCGCCATCGGCAGTCTCCACTGTCACCACAATGCTGGAAGTGATGGTGAAGACCTCCACGGCCCGGCAGCCATAAGCGGTACAGATGCGGGTAATCGTGTCTTCAACTCTGGCAACCTCGGCGCCGCTTACAAGCATCTGCTTGCCGATTTCCATGGTCAGATAAAGCATCCGCTGTGTCGTCAAGGCTTTCCCTCCCATCGGGTAATATTTGCAGGCCATGAGGAATTTCTGTTATAATGTCTAAAGAATCCAGTGTATTTGCCAGACAAAGGAAAAGCCCCTAAAACCATGGTTTTAAGGCTTTTCTGGTGTATACCGGGGAATATACCCCGGCAATTGGATTGCTTTGCCGTTATTATATCACATTTAAGGCTGAACGTCCATGATTCCCGGTCACAATCGCAATTTTGAGGGATACCGGACCATTTTTCTTGATTGAACGTAGCGGCAGGTTGAGAGAAAATGACAGTTCCAGTTTAAGCGTGATAAAAAATGGAGGATAGCTGAAACTTTTTTCAGTTGTCTCCGTCTACTTCTCAGAAACAGGAAAAAGGGGGGAGAGCCTTGACCAGAAAGGACCAGCTGGTATCTGCCCAGCTCATGGCTGATTATCAGAAGCTCTACCGAACGGCTTACAGTTACGTCCGGCACGAGCAGGATGCCATGGATATTGTTCAGGAGACGGCCGTCCGGGCAATCCGCAGCAGCGATCAGCTGAAGGACACCACCAGTCTTTCTGCCTGGCTGATGCGGATTACAGTAAATCTGTCTTTGGACTGGCTGCGTCAGCGGAAACGGCAGTGGACCCGGACCGAGGAACTGGATGAACAGCTGCCAGCAGATGGCCAGCAGCTGCCGGAGGAACAGCTGATCCGCTCTGCCGAAAAAACCGGGCTGATGGAGCTTTTGGACCAGCTGGAGGAGCGGGAGCGGATGGTCATCGTCCTCCGCTATTTTGAGGAATATAAAATCGGAGACATTGCCGTCATCATGGACGAGAATGTCAATACCACAAAATCAAGGCTTTACCGGGCCCTGGATAAACTCAAGGTATCCTACCAGCAGAAACTGGCAGAAATATAATGGAAACGAGGTGCTATGGATGAACCATATTTTTTCTGATGAGATCCAGCGGGAATATAAGCAGATTACGCCGCCGCCTCAGCTGGAGAAATTGGTGCGGCAGGCGATCCGGAAGGCTTTGTGGGAAAAAAGGCGGAAGACCCTACTGGCGGTTGGACGGTATGCCAGTGTTGCTGCAGCGGCCTTTCTGATTACCCTCACCACCTTTGCCAATCTCTCTCCGCAGATGGCGTATGCACTGGGAGAGATGGCTGTGATCGGACCTTTGGCCAAGGCTGTAACGGTCAGGGAGTATCAGGATCAGCGCAATCATGCAGAGGCTTTCCTTATTACGCCTCAATTGGATCCTCAGGCGGTGGATTCCCTGCCGCCAGAAGGCGTAGAAGCCCTGAATCAGGCGATGGAGGCCTATACAGCAGAGATGATGGGCGAATATGAGTCCTTGCTTTCTCAGTGGGGCGAGGATCCTTATGTTTCGGTTTCCAGCGCGTACGAGATTGTGACCGACAGCGACACGATGTTTTCTATTCGGGTGGACCATAGTCTCATTATGGCCAGCTCCCGTAACAGCTGCCGGATTTTCCATCTGGACAAGGAGACGGGAAAACTGCTTTCTTTGTCGGACCTTTTCCCGGCAGACAGTAATTGGGAACCTGTTCTTCGGCAGGAAGTGATCCGTCAGATGGAGGAGCGCAACGCTTCAGAGGAATCAGACCTCTATTTCCCGGAACAGCTTACGGAAATTACTGCTGATCAGAACTTCTATTGGAATGAACAGGGTGAATTGGTACTGGTTTTCTCAGAGTATGAAGTTGCGGCAGGAGTGGCCAATATGCCAGAATTTGTCATCCCGCAGGAGATTTTGACAGAGCTCAAAAAATAAAAAGGAAAAAGTTGTTTTTCTCAAAAAAACTGTTGTTTTTTGCCTTTTCCATTTGACCAACGAAAAAGATGACGCTTTTGTCTTGTTTTTATGGACAAAGTGTGACATAATAGAAAGCATATCGGTGCTGCTTGAGCGGCACAGTTGGACGAATGGAGGTTTTATCACATGGACAACCAAGGACAAAAAAGCCGAAGCAGCTTTTCGGGTAAGGTGGGCTTTGTTCTTGCAGCAGCCGGATCTGCTGTAGGACTGGGAAATATCTGGCGCTTTCCGTATCTGGCTGCAAGATATGGCGGCGGCACCTTTTTGCTGGTGTACATCATTCTGGCCGTGACATTCGGTTTCGCTCTGATGATTACCGAAATTGCCATCGGCAGAAAAACACGTCTCAGCGCTATCGGCGCTTACGGCGCACTGGATAAGCGTTGGTCTTTTCTGGGCAAGCTGGCCTCAGCGGCACCGATGATCATCTTCCCCTACTATTGTGTCATCGGCGGTTGGGTTACCAAGTATCTGGTGGTATTTGCCACTGGCAACAGTGCAGCAGCAGCGGGTGATACCTATTTCACCGATTTTATTGCAAGGCCTTTGGAACCGCTGGGATGGTTTTTCCTGTTTATTGCTGCCACGGCAATCATCGTGCTGTTCGGCGTGGAGAAGGGTATTGAAAAATCCAGTAAGTTCCTCATGCCCATTCTCGCTGTTCTGTCGGTTGTTATTGCTATTTATACCTGCTGCCTGCCCGGTGCATTGGAAGGCATCAAGTACTATTTTGTCCCTGATTTTTCGGATTTCAGCCCCATGGTTATTCTGGCTGCGCTGGGACAGCTGTTCTACTCTCTCTCTCTGGCAATGGGCATTATGATTACCTATGGCTCCTATATGAAGAAAGAGGTTGATCTGGAGAAATCGGTTCACCAGATTGAAATCTTTGACGTGGGTATTGCACTGGTTGCCGGTCTGATGATTGTACCTGCTGTTTTTGTCTTTTCCGGTGGAAAGGGAGACGCCATCAATGCCGGTGCTGGTCTGATGTTTATTACCCTGCCTAAGGTATTTGACAACATGCCGCTGAGCAATCTGGTAGGCGCCTGCTTCTTCCTGCTGGTGCTGTTTGCAGCCCTTACTTCCTCTATCTCCCTGATGGAGACGGTGGTGTCGATTCTGCAGGATAAACTCAAATGGAACCGGAAGGTTACCTGCATTGTGGTAGCTGTTTGCGCGCTGTTGATCGGCGTACCGTCCTCTTTGGGCCATGGCCTGTGGAGCGGCTTCCAGCCCCTGGGCATGTCCATCCTGGACTTCTTTGACTTTATTTCCAACAGCGTCCTGATGCCCATTATTGCACTCCTTACCTGCATCTTTGTAGCATTCTTCATTGGTATGGACCAGATCACCGATGAGGTGAAGGTTTCCTCCAATTTTGCTGGTGAAAAGCTTTACCGGCTGATTACCAAGTATCTTGCACCGGTCTGCATCTTTGCCATTCTGGTCAGCTCGATCCTCAACAGCCTGAAGATCATCGTGATCTGAGTCTGTTTCTTGTTCTGAAAAAGGCACATCCCGCCTACATAAAGCGGGATGTGCCTTTTTGTCTTCAAAAATATTTGTTTTTACATAAAACTTACATTGATTTTTCTTTTCTTTACTGGCGCTTTTGGCTTTTATC
This sequence comes from uncultured Clostridia bacterium, assembly GCA_944387515.1. Taxonomy (GTDB): domain Bacteria; phylum Bacillota; class Clostridia; order Oscillospirales; family Ruminococcaceae; genus Faecivivens. The sequence goes on along the minus strand of CALXFL010000033.1, from coordinate 2,770 downwards.
ATGCATGATGAAATGGGATATTTTGTAAATGTAAAAGAATACCCCGGTTTCTGAAAAATGGCTTCGTATTCTATTATTACGAGGAGTTTTGCTATGAGAGAAGAACATGAGATTGTTTTGCAGGTGCAGAAAGCACAAACAGACAGTAAAGCCGCTGATGAGCTGATTCAGAAATATCTTCCCTTCATCAAGTCCGAAACAGCAAAATTTTTGAAGTACTTTCCTGATGAGGGACAGGATGAGCTGAGTATTGCCATGTTTGCTTTTTATGAAGCGGTTTTGTCTTATCGCAGGGAAAAAGGAACTTTTTTGAAGCTGGCAGCTGTTTCTATAAAAAATCGTCTGATCGATTACCGACGCAAAGAACAGCGTCATATGGGGGCTGTTTCGCTGGATATGCCGGATTCCAAAGAGGATAATCGTACCCTGGGAGATCAGCTCGCCAACGAAAAGGATGAGCTGGAGGAACGCCATTACCGGTCAGCCACCAAGGAAGAGATTCAGGAGTTTTCCGCACAATTGGAGACGTTTGGGCTTACCTTGTCAGATGTGGCAGACAATTGTCCCAAGCAGGAAAGAACCAGATTGGTTTGCATGGAGGTGCTGGATTATGCCCGGCGGCATCCATCCCTGCTGGATCAGCTGATAAAAACCAGGAAGCTTCCCCTTGCACAGCTGGCCGTGGGCGCCAATGTAGACCGTAAAACCCTGGAGCGTCACCGCAGATATCTGGTGGCGATTCTGCTGGCTTACACCAACGGGTTTGAAATTATCCGGGGACATCTGAAGATGATAAAACGGAAGGAGGAAACCGGCAGATGAGTTATATGGTTATGGAGTGCCATCCAGCCTATGCGGTGGTACTGGATGAAAACGGTCGTTTTCTGAAGGTTGCCAATTTGAATTATCAGGTTGGACAGACGGTGCCGTCTGTTTTGGAAATGTCTCCACCGAAAAAGCCTGCATTTAAGGCAATATGGGCTTCTGTTTCGGCGGCAGCCTGTCTGGGTCTGTTGGTTCTGGGAGGATGGCAGTTTTTACTGACGCCCTATGGCACCGTACGAATGCAGATCAATCCCGATGTGGAAATGACGGTGAATCGGTTCGATTATGTCACCCAGGTAACAGGCTTGAATGAGGAAGGAAGCCAGCTTGTGGATGACTATGGGTACAGCCTGAAAAAGGTGGATCAGGTTTCCAATGAACTGGCAGATCGAGCATTGGAGATGGGCTATCTTCAGGATGGCGGTTTTGTGCAGCTGACCGTGCAGTCAGAAGATTCGCAGTGGTGTATAGGGACGGAAGACCGGTTGATTGCAGAGATGAGCAGTCACCTGGGAACGGCTATTACCGTTTCTGGTGAACCGGCTCCAGAAACAGGGCCATCTTCTTCGGGTCAGGAAATTGTCATTCCTGTTCCCTCCTCTTCGGAGCCGGCAACTGAAACCTGGAATCCTGAACCTCCAGTTTCCTCTGAGACCGTGCCGGATAAACCACCGGCAATATCCTCTGTACCGAAAGAGGATTCATCTGTTTCTGTCAATGAATCTATTCCTGTGAGTGATGCAGACAGCAATGGTGCAACAGATGATTCTTACAAGGATGATGATGGCAGCAGTCGTGACGATGATGATCTGGATGATGATGGCAGCAGTCGTGACGATGATGATCTGGATGACGATGACAGCAGTGATGAAATCGACGATGACAGTGACGACCAAGATATGGATACAGAGGAGGACGATAACAACGATGATGACGAGAATGACAATGACGATCAGCAGGACGATTAAAAGAAAATAAAAAAATTTTGAAGCTGACCCCGGTTTTCCCAAATGCACTCCGTATTCTGTAAGTGTAAACACCAGATCCCGTCAATGAGTAAAGGAGAAATCAAAATGAAAAACAATATGCTTTCCAAATTGATCCTCGCAGCCCTTACCGCAACCCTTACAGTTTCCATGGCAAGCTGTGCACAGAATGCTGTTTCAGAATCTTCTCTGCAACCGGAATCCGTTGAACAGCAGCAGGTTGTTTCTGCCGCAGGTACGCTTTTGCTGAGTGTCAACCCCGAAATTGAAGTAGAATACGACAAGCAGGGTCTGGTCCTTGAAATTGAGGGACTGAATGACGATGGTAAATCGGTTATCAGTCAGTATCAGGACTATCAGGGAAAAGCCTGTGCAGAGGTAGTCCGTGAACTGGTACAGCAGATTCATCAGGGTGGATATTTTGAAAATCAGTTGGCCGGTCATACCAGAAATATCGTGGTAAAATTGGAAGATGGCTCTGTCTGCCCCAATGGAGAATTTCTGGAAGAAGTTGCCGATGGGGTTCGGGAAGCCGTAAATCAGATTGGTATTTCCTCTGTTCCCATGATGGTGGGTACCGATGATCTGGATGACCAGGGACGGATCGGCACCGCAAAGGCACGGGAGCTGGCTCTGAACCAGATGGGACTGACCGATGCTGTTTTCAGTGAAGGCGAGTATGAGCTGGATGATGGAATTTATGAATTGGAGTTCACAGCTGATGGCGTGGAATACGAATATGAAGTAGATGCCATTACCGGTAAGGTGCTGGAAGCAGATTATGACCGGAATGATGACTGGCATGCCTGGAATGATGATGACCAGTACGACGATGACTGGGACGATGAGGACGACCAGTATGATGATGACTGGGACGATGAGGATGACCAGTACGATGATGACTGGGACGATGAGGATGACCAGTACGATGACGACTGGGACGATGAGGATGACCAGTA
>CALXFL010000032.1 GCA_944387515.1 uncultured Clostridia bacterium | reverse complement strand
CGGCACAAGTGGTGTCAATCCTCTATCCGGCGAAGATTTTTCAGGGAAAGGTCCAGGATGGGCGCAGAGTGGGTCAGAGCGCCGGAGGAGATATAGTCCACCCCCAGGTCCGCCAAGGCCGCCACATTGTCCAGTGTCACATTGCCAGAACATTCGGTTTCGGCCCGTCCGGCAATGAAGTCCACTGCCTCTTTCATCTGTTCGTGGGTCATATTATCCAGCATGATGATGTCGGCGCCGGCTTCCACTGCCTCCCGCACCATGTCCATATTTTCCACTTCCACCTCTATCTTCCGTACAAAGGGCGCATACTCCCGGGCCATCTCAATCGCACGAGCAACTCCACCGGCAGCAGCGATGTGGTTATCCTTCAGCAGCACGCCATCAGACAGATTAAAACGGTGGTTATAGCCGCCACCCACCCGGACTGCATACTTTTCCAGCAAGCGAAGGTTCGGCGTGGTTTTCCGGGTATCCAGCAGACGGGTGGAAGTTCCGGAGAGCCGGTCTGACACCATACGGGTATAGGTGGCGATACCACTCATCCGCTGGAGGAAATTGAGCGCTACCCGTTCACCCGACAGCAGCACCCGGATATCTCCCCGGAGGGTCGCAAGGTGCTGCCCTTTGGTCACCCGATCTCCCTCCTGGCAGAAATATTCGATTTCAACCGAAGAATCCAATAGGGTGAAGGTGCGGGCAAAAACCGGCAATCCGGCAATGATGCCATCTTCCTTACAAAGAAGCTCCACCTGACCGGGAACCGCAGTGGGCATAATGGCATTGGTGGTCACATCTTCGCTGGAAATATCCTCCCGCAGAGCAGCGAGAATTACAGGATCGGCTTGCAAAAGCCAGGTAGGTCCATTCATAACAGTAGTCCTCTCTTTCTTGATCTTACAAATGTATCGTTCCGCCGATCAGCGGGACGCCCGAATGGCATTTGCCGCCTGCCGGGCAAAGACAATACTTTCCAGCAGCGAATTACTAGCCAATCGGTTGGCGCCATGAACGCCGTTGCAGCTGGTCTCCCCGATCGCATAAAGCCGCTCCATGGAAGTCTGGCTGTTCTGATCCACCCAGATGCCGCCCATAAAATAGTGCTGAGCGGGCACCACCGGAATACACTCCTTGGTGGCGTCATAACCTTCCTCCAGGCAGCGCTCATAGATATGGGGAAAATGGGACAGAATCGTTTCTTTGGGTATCCGCTCCATGGAAAGCCAGACAAAGGAGGTCCCCTCCTTTTCCATTTCCTGACGAATAGCCGCCGTAACCTTGTCCCGGGGCAGCAGTTCATCCACAAAGCGCTCCATTTTGTGATTGTAGAGCAACGCTCCCTCCCCCCGCACCGATTCCGAAATGAGGAACCGCCGTCCGGGCCGGGTGGAATAGAGGGTAGTGGGATGAAACTGGACATAATCCAGATGCTCCAACCGGATACCGTGGCGGGCTGCTGCATCCACTCCATCTCCGGTGAGGTGGGGGTAGTTGGTGGAATGGGTATAGCGTCCACCGATACCGCCGGTGGCCAGCACAGTAAAGTCCGCCCGGATCACCAACTCCTCCCCTGCTGCATCCCGGGCCAGAATTCCGGCGCAAGCGCCATTCTCCACCAACAGGTCCGTCATGGTGGTGTACTCCATCAGGGTCAGATTGGGCCGGCGTTCGGCCTCTGCCAGCAGCTTAGAGGTGATCTCCTGGCCGGTGATGTCCTGATGGAAGAGAATGCGGGGCCGGGAATGGGCGCCTTCCCGGGTAAAGAAAAACCGGCCATCCTTTTTGGTAAAGTCCACGCCAAACTCTTCCAGCGTATGGATCACCGACTGAGAGGAACGGATCATCAGCTCTACCGATTCGGGACGGTTTTCGTAGTGGCCGGCCCGCATGGTGTCTTCGAAATAGCTGTCGTAATCCGACTCATCGGGCAGCATACAGATACCGCCCTGTGCCAGAAAGGAGTCGCTGCTTTCCAGATCTGACTTGGTAATCAGCAAAACCGGCCAATCTCTGGGAAGATGCAGCGCACAGAAGAGACCGGCTACACCAGTTCCCACAATAACCACCTTGGTATCCATTTTCATCGTGCTTCCCTCCTCAGCGTGCCAGTTGGAGCATCCGGTCCAGCGGCTTTCTGGCAGCCTGGCAAAGAGACGGCGCCAGCTCCACCGGCGTGTCGCCATCTGTCAGAACCGCGCGGATCTTTTCCAGCGTGATCCGCTTCATATCGGGGCAGATTGGCGTAGTCTCAGGAAAATAAAAGTGTTTACCGGGATTGTCCCGCATCAGCGGGTAGCGAATTCCATACTCGGTGCAGATGATGAACGAGGAAGCACTGCTTTGAGAAACAGCATGGAGAATTCCTGCTGTGCTGCCCAGATAATCCGCCAGCGCCGTGACCTCCGGCGGACATTCAGGGTGAGCCATGACCAAGGCGTCCGGATGCTGTTCCTTCAGAGTCCGCACCTGGGCTACCTCAATGCGGTCGTGAGTAGGACAGCATCCAGTGGGAAGAATAATGTGCTTTTCCGGAACCTGTTCCGCCACATACCGAGCCAGATTCCGGTCCGGCACCAGCAGAATGTGGTGCTGCGGGAGAGCACGAACAATCTCCACTACATTCGAGGAGGTGACGCAGACATCCGCACAGGCTTTGAGTTCCGCTGTTGAGTTGATGTAACACACCACCGCCAGATCCTCCCACTGCTGGCGCAGTTCCTGAATGGTGTCGGGGCTCGCCATATGGGCCATGGGACAGTCTGCCAGCGAATCAGGCAGCAGCACCGTCTTTTCTGGATTCAGCAGCCGGGCGCTCTCCCCCATGAACGCTACACCACAGAAGACAATGGTTTTCTGTGGCAGCTCCACTGCCTTTTTGCTGAGAAAAAAGGAATCTCCCACATAGTCGGCGATCTGCTGAATTTCCGGCTCCACATAGTAATGTGCAAGAATCACGGCATCCCGCTCTCGTTTCAGCTCCTCAATTTCCTGGATTATCTCCATCACATTCACCTTCTGTCTGAAATCACGGCGGAGATGGACCTATTTCATATCAGGGAACCATCCGGATTTTGCCGCATTGACACCAGTATACTCTTTGTGTATACAACTGTCAAGACATATAAATAGACAGATGAAAATGCTTTAAATAGAAAAAATAAAGCTATATTTCCCATATTGGCTTGCTATTATGCAAAATACCTCCTGAAATGCCGAAACATTTCAGGAGGTATTTTAAGCATCAACCATTGGCCAGCAAAATCTCATGAACCGGCCGCAGAATCGCCGGATCCAGATCCATAGCCTGAAGCTCGGCCTCTACCATCAGAACACTCTGCCCCTGATGGAGCTTCTTGACAGCAGCATAAATCCGTTCCTTGGAGATAAACGAAATTTCTGCCCGATTCAGGTAGTCGAATACCCGCTCTACCGGAGCATTATCCGGCTCGCAGAGATCCTCAAACTCTACTGTCAGCCGCTGATCTGTGGGCAGGGCGGGCAGCTCCAGCACAGCAGCCTGAAGATGGGCATCATAGCACGCTGACAGAGGTGCCACTGCTTCCTCTCCGCAGCGAATGACTGTCTTTATACCGGTGCCGACACCTCTGAACACCAACCGGTAGCTTCGATTGGCAGGAAGCACAGCCCGGTTTCCGGAAGGTTCGCCGATGGTGAAGGTGACATTTTTGTCATAGCACAGGGAGTAAGGCGTCTCGCACCACTCGCCGAAACCGTCCCCCTCATCCTCCCGAAGGACAAAATTACCGGGTTTGCCCATAAAGACATGGACCTCCAGCTTTTCAGGATTGTCCAGTGCATTTCCGGTGGTTCTGCCATCCAGCGGCAGAATGCCGCCCTCTCGGAGCAGTACTGGCATCTCCTCCACACTGCGGTTGAGAACCATCTTTCGACCGCCAGTGTAAATGAGTCCGGTAAACAGATCGGTCCACCGGCCCTGAGGCAGCCAGGCGGTGAACTGCGCCGTGCCGCTCTGGCTGTCACACTTGTGGGTCATGGGGCAGACAACCAATTCTGAACCAAAGTAGTACTGATTCGGAACGGTATAAGCTTCCCGGTCCATGGGATGGTGGTAGTACATGGGTTGCATCAGCGGTACAGATTCCATTGCAGCGCGATAGTTCATGGTATTCAGATACGGAATCATCCGATGACGCAGGCGCAGATACCGCTTCATAACCGATTCTGCAATTTTGTTATACCGCCAGGGCTCCTTGCCATTAAACTCACTGCTGCTGCTATGCAGGCGCATGATGGGCGAGAACACGCCAAACTGAAGCCATCTTACCGCCAGCTCATCGTCCTTAATTCCCATCATGTGTCCGCCGATATCGTGGCTCCACCAGCCATAGCCGATATTGGAAGCATTGACGGTAAAATAGGGCTGGAAGTCCAGGCTTGCCCAGGAAATAATGCTGTCACCAGAAAAACCGATGGGATAGCGGTGACTGCCGGGACCAGCATACCGGGAGAACACCATGCCTCTTTTGCCATCCCGCTGGCTGTCCAGATAATGGTAATGGTTGAGCATCCAGAGCGGATCCAGTCCCTTGACGCCGGAATTATTTCCCTGCTGCCAGTCAATCCACCAGAAATCCACGCCCTGTTCTTCCAGCGGATGATGTACATACTGGAAATAGCCTTCCATGAATTTCCGGCTGCCGGGCTGGAACGGTACAGGATCTTCGTGGCCGGCGTCCACGCCCATATACTCAGCAAAGGCGGGATAGCAATCTTCAAATGCCCGGACGCCATCGGCTGGATGGACATTGAGGGTAACCTTCAGTCCCCGCTGATGCAGCTGATCCATAAAGTCTCTGGGATCGGGGAAAAGTGCCCGGTTCCAGGTGTATCCTGTCCAGCCGGTTCCATATTTGGGGTCAATCTCGGTGAGGTGCCAGTCCATGTCGATAACCGAGACGGTGAAGGGAATATCCTCCTCCCGGAACCGGTCCATCAGCTCCAGATAGGATTCCTGAGTATAGCGGTAATACCGGCTCCACCAGTTGCCCAGCGCATACCGGGGCAACAGCGGCACCTGTCCGGTCAGATGATGATAATCTTTCAGGCAGGCGAGATACGCCCGGCCGTATCCAAAAAAGTAAAGGTCATCTGCTTCAGGATCCTGCCGGAGCTGAATCCAACCGGTTTCATCCAGCAGCAGAGAGCCTTTGTCGTTGAGCACCGACCAACCCTCCGCCGACAGAATGCCGTGTTCCAATGGAATAGCACCATCTGCATTGTCCAGCGTTCTTGCAGTTCCCTTGAGGTCCCGGGGCTCATCGCCATAGTGCCAAACGGCAGAATAACAGGCGTAGTTGCCGCTCAACTCAATTTTCAATCCTTCCGGAGAGAATTTCTGCTTATCATAGGTGAGCCGCAGCCCTTCGGTGACAATTTTCAGTTCCTGATCCGTCTCCGTCAGACGGTATTCCGGCAGTTCAAACCGCCGATTGGTCACCATCTGGGTGGGGGCGTCGACAAATGCCCCCTTGTCGCTGTACTCCATCCGAATCAGATAGGGAGTCAGTACCGTGATCCGGTAATGTTCACCTGTAATCACGGCCTTTGGATGTGCTGTCATGACCATACAAAACACCTCTTTCACTTGTTTTCATCAGCTGTTTCGCTTTGTTTCGATTCCTGTCTGATGCGCAGCAACATTCTGGCTTCCCAGGGATGCAGCTGGCAGCGGTCAGACCAGGGTTCATTTTCAATTAGAATCTCCGCATTTTTCCACGAAGCGGGCAGCTCCCAGTCCGTTGCCTGATCTCCAAAGTTGCAGACCACCATCAGCTCCTGATCCTGCCATCTGCGGAGATAGCAGAAAATGCTGGGATGGTCAGGCTCCAGCAGAGTAAAATCCCCTTCCACAAACACTGGATATTGCTTTCGGAGCGCATTGAGCCTGCGGTAATAATGGAACACAGAGGTTTCATCCTCTACCTGTGCGGCGGCGTTGATCTGATGATAATTGGGATTGAGGGAGAGCCAGGGGGTACCACTGGTGAAACCGGCACTGGGGGCATCTTCCCACTGCATAGGGGTACGGGCGTTGTCCCGGCTGCGGGCATAGATGGAGGTCATGACCTCCTCCTGGGAATAACCCGCTGCAATCCGCTCCTCATAGAGATTCAACGTTTCCAGATCCCTGTACTGATCGATGGGCAGCCGGATATTGGTCATGCCCAGCTCCTCGCCCTGATAAATATAAGGGGTACCCTGCATACCGTGCAGCATCGTTGCCAGCATCTTAGCCGATTTTTCCCGGTATTCCTGGTCGTTTCCCCAACGGGAGACAATGCGGGGAAGATCATGGTTGTTCAGGAAAAGGCTGTTCCATCCCTGTCCATGGAGCCCTGTCTGCCACCGGGCAAAGCACTGCTTCATGCTGACAAATGGCAGCGGCGCCAGATCCCATTTTTCCTTTCCCGGCTGCTGATCCAACAAAATATGCTCAAACTGAAATACCATGGACAGTTCGCTGCCATCCGGCGCACTATACAGCTTTGCTCGTTCCAGATTGGCGCCCCAGGCCTCTCCGACCGTGACAAGACAACCCTTCTGGAAAGTCTCCGCGCTCAGCTCACGCAAAAATTCGTGAAGTTTTGGACCATTTCCGGTAATGCCCAAATCCGGCTCCTTGGCAATCTGATCGATCACATCCAGCCGGAAGCCCTCTACCCCTTGCTCCATCCACCAGAGAATCATGTCATAAAGTTCTCGCCGGAGAGCCGGGTTTTCCCAGTTGAGGTCGGGTTGCTGAGGCGCAAACTGATGGAAGTAATACTGCCCCACTTCCGGTACCCAGGTCCAGGCGGGACCGCCGAAGGCCGCCTTCATCTCATTTGGATACTGGTCCGGTGTGCCGTCCCGCCAGACATAGTAGTCGTGATACGGATTTTCCCGGCTCGTTTTGGCTTCCAAAAACCAGCGGTGCTGATCTGAACTGTGATTGAGCACCAGATCCAGCATAATTCCGATTCCCCGCTTTTTGCCTTCTGCAATCAGCTCCTGCATATCGGCCAGTGTGCCATACATGGGGTCAATCGCCCGATAATCCGAAATATCATATCCGTTGTCCACCTGGGGAGACGCAAATACCGGTGAAAGCCAGATCAGATCAATTCCCAGTTGCTGCAAATAATCCAGTCTGGAAATGATGCCCCGAAGATCGCCTGTACCGCTGCCGGTGGAATCCTGAAAGCTTTTGGGATAAATCTGGTAGACGGTGGCATGTTTCCACCATCCGGGTCTGGTTTTGTCCAGCATATGACGTTCCTCCTGTCCGCTATTCGCAGCTTAAAAGTTTCGAACTTTTTCGAAAACTATGATACCGCAGGATTGAAAATCCGTCAATCCCCAGAATCCACAACTTCCCAAATATCAAATTGTAACTATTCACTAATGAATCTTGTTGTTTTTTCAGTCTCTAACTCAAGAGAACCGCCCTATATTTTCCTTAATTTTGCAAATCTTCCTTGACTTTACGCCTCAATTTCTATAAAATAATCTTGAGAACCCCCAAAGGAGGGCGCATATGGTTACCATTGATGATATTGCCAAAAAGATGAAGGTCTCTAAGGGCACTGTTTCCAAAGCACTGAACGGCGCCTTTGACGTGAGCGAAACCATGCGAAAATCTATCTTGGAAACAGCGGTGGAAATGGGATACACCAAACCTCTGCGCAAAAAGGAAGCGCCCCGCTTCTGCGTATTTGCTGTAACGATGGCATACCGCAATCCTGAGGATTTCGGCAGCGACATCATCACCGGCTTTCGCAAAATGGCAGAACCGGCGGGATGCACTGTTGCCATACAGCAGCTGGATGCTGCTTTCCGGGAAGCCAATCCCTCCTTTGACGGATATATGCTGGAACACAATTATGCAGGTGCGCTCTTTCTGGACCTGGACCTTCAGGATCCCTGGCTGAAACAACTGCATACCAGCCGCACTCCTGCTGTTCTGCTGGATAACTATGTCATGCAGAATGCCGCCACCGCCTACATCGGAACAGACAATGATGAGGCCATGTATCTGGCCATTCAGCATCTGAAAAAGCTGGGGCATCAGAAAATTGGATACCTCAGCGGTACTCTCAACGCCTATATTAACCAGGTCCGCTATGAAGCCTTTTTCCGTGCCCTTCAGCTCCATGGTCTCCCCTGTGACCGTGAGCTGGCAGGTACATCCAATCATTTGCTGGAAAACCTCCAGGTTCATTTCCCCCGTCTGATGCAGCAAGGCGTCACCGCCTTTATGTGCAGCCACGATTTGTTGGCACATGGGCTGATGCTCCACTGTCAGGACTTGCACATCCGTGTCCCGGAAGATATCAGCATTGTCGGATTCGATGATCTTCCCATCTGTGCCTACACCAATCCTCCCCTGACCACCATCCGGCAGGACCGGACCCAAATGGGAAAAAGTGCCTACTATGCTCTTTCCAGCCTGGCAGAAAACATTCCCATCAGTACGCTGCTGCTCCATCCCCAACTGGTGGTGCGGAACTCTACTGGTGCGCCTCCAGTTCATACAGATAATTCTTGTACGCCCGACCCCCAATAATTAAAAGACGGCGCCAACAGAAAAATCCCCATAGCGATGAGCAAATCATCATCGCTATGGGGATTTTCTATGAACCTGAAATGAAATGCCAGTTTCAACTATCAGAACTCCGTTTATGAAAACGTACGCACAAAAGCCTGATAATTGGCGGCAGCTGGACTTGATGCATAGACTGCAAACTCGATGGTATCAAAGAAATGGCCGAATTTATCAAGACAGCTTAAAAACGCTTTGGCCACAACATAAGGCGAATTTCCAAATACACCGCATCCAAAGGCACCCAGAACCAGGACTTCCACCTGATTTGACGCTGCAATAGACAAAATGCGTTCAATCCGCCGCTCAAACACGGCTTGCAAGGCAGCCTCTGAAGGCCTGTAAGGCTCTTCCCCCGGTAACGCTCTCTGATCCGGTGCAGCGCAGGTAATCACATCAAGGGAAAACCACTGCTCTTCAGGAAGCAGCTCACAATTAAAATCATCTCTACGGAAGGCCATCACGCCAGGCGTAAAAATACAGTCATCATTATTCCTACGGCTCATGGTGCCGTTGGAAATCGCCTGACGATGCCGCTGGTAAAATTTCTCTGAAGCCGACCTGTCTGCCAGAGCAGGATAAAGAGTCGTAATTCTGCAAATGCTTTCTTCCTGTGCCGTCGTCCCGCGCAAAACTCCTCCGCCCGGTGTAACCGTAGAAGCAAAATTCAGCACACATACCCGCTTTCCTGCGTACTGCGCTGCCGCTTCAATGGACCTTTTACCCGATACCACCACCTGCGCCTGTTGCTGGCGGCAGACACCCTGGCCTTCCACCAGATTTTCTTCCCAATAGATCTTCTGATGTTCCACCGAATGTCTGACTGCCTCAGCAAGCACAGGATTTTCCCGGCAAAGTGTCAACGTCTGTTGTATGATTTCAATTCTTTGATATCTGTCTGCCATATCCATACCTCCTCATGTCAATGCTGAAACGTATCTCCTCACGGTATACAGAATGGTTAACCTGCATGAATTTGATTTTTCGCATCCATGCAGGTTAACCATTTTAAGTGTCTGGCTTTGCAATTTTCACTGCGACCAAATAAATTCTGACGCATATTGCCAACACTTATAGGGAGGCTATGCCATCATTCTCTGTTTCGAGTCTGTATTAAAACACGCAATGCCCCGCAGCGAGGACGGCTAATCTATCGCTGCGGGGCATTGTATCATGACAAAGCTCTATTAGCCCAGCTGAATTACTACCCGAAGAGTAGCATTGGCCGGCAGATGAGCGGTAAAGGTAAGATGGTACTGATCTGGCATGGAGACCTGAACCTCCTCCGGCACGCCTTCATTGACCGCTACACCAAACTGATTGGTTATGGAAATCTCCTTGGCAAACTGAGGATCTGGGCAGATCACAGCCCGCTCTCCCCCATGCTCCAACAAAACACTGCCGTCGGGTTGAACCACCGGTTCACTCAGGGTATGCAGCAGCCAGGAAATCTCATGGGGCGCGCTGCTTTCAATCCGGTCTTCAATCACCAGCTCAGACTCGGTCAGGATAAACCAGCGGTGATAACTGTTGAGCATCGGATAAGCCTCTGAAAGATCTGCTTCCACCGTAAACCACTGGTTATCCCGATGGTCCCAATGGGTGAAATGGCCGGCAGCCCGGAAGCTGTTCCGTTCCTGTCCCTTGCCATCCACCAGAATACAGTTATGCGCCACAGTGGCATTGGTCCATTCCTGGTGGTGCCTGGTTCCATAAGCCCGTCCAAAATACCCGGACGGAGAAATCAGAGTTTTATTGTTGCGAATCAAAGCAAAGCTGCCCTGATCTGCGTGCTGATGGCTGACACTGCCGAACTTGCTGGCCCGCACCAGTAATGCGGTATTGTGGGCCTGGTCGGCCAGGTTGGTCTGGCAGCTGGCAGAGCCCGCCTGTTCAAAAACTGCCATGGGAGAGGCCTCTCCAGTGAGGCTGCCATTCTCTGGCCCATGTCCCGCTGGGATGAACAAATCCAACAGGTGCAGCTTGTAGATCTCGGGCGTATTGTAGCGTTTCGCCCATTCCCGGGCCAGATCGGGACCAAAACGTTCCCCATAGAGCCGGAAGGGATTCTGTGCGAAAAAGCCCGGCCATTCCGGATCCTCACTGCTGCACCAGTAGCCATCACAGAAGGGATGATTCTCTCGTTCAGGCGGTGCAAAGTGCAGGAAAAAATGGATGACACGCTGATAGAAAGGCCGATCCAGAAACCGAACCCCCGAAAAACGCTCCACTGCCATGAAAAACGGCAGATACCAACGGGTATAGCTGGAGGCATAGAAGGGGCCCTCCGCCCAACCGCCATCACTGGTTCCATAAAAGGGAAAGATACCACCGTAGATGTCCAGTGCCAACGAAAGCCATTCCTTGAGGGTTTTCTCTTTGAACCAGGGACTGCCCTTGAGCACCAACGCTGCCTCTCCCAGATAGGCGGGAATCCGACCGGCATGGGAATTGCCAGGATTGGCCGTAAAATTGAGCCGGATCAGGCGTTCCCTACACTGCTCTGCATAAGCAGCGATGGTCTGTTCTACGACATACCGCTGCTGTTCGGTCAGAATATCCCAGAGAAGATCGTACACTGCTGGCAGACATCTGGCATTGCTGAGGCCAATCTCGTCATTCCAGGGATAAATCAGGGAGCAGGGACCCGCTGGATTCCAGTCACAGATGGTGAGGAGCAGCTCTTTTGCCTTCCGGGTGGCGTTCTCATCGTCCAACAAGGCATGACCCAGTGCACAGGCCACCAGATCCCTGTCGCAGTAATCCCGGTATCTTCCAAAGTATTCCCGGTACTCCGGCTTCCCGCCATCGTGATGGTAGACCGGCGGCTGGGGCAGCGGCTGCTCCAGTGCCAGTGCAATATTCCGGCGAAGCACAGCAAGTTCCGGCTGCTTGTCTTTCAGAATCTTCTCCTTGTCTGCAGCAAAAAACAGATGACAGGGCCGCACCTCTGGAACCGAAGCAAATACCATCTCCGCAGTAGGACGGCGAAACACCACGGCCTGACTGCTGATCTCAAAGTTCCACCATCCCCGGCGCTCCTCTCCACAGATCAGATCCCAGGCATATTGTCCCGGGGGCAGAACATCTTCCGGCACCAGAAAATTGCGGTCTGTCTCTCCTTCATAGACGATTTTCCCTGCGGCATTGCGCACCTCTACCTGGTAAAGGCTTACACCCTCTTCCGGCAGGAAGGCAAAAACCGGCGGCGTTTCCTCCACAAGGGATCCCGGCGCCGGTGAAGGAAACAGTTGGCCATTGGCTGTTCTCTGCTGTAACATCAGGTTTATTCCTCCTTTTTCCAGATGTATTCTCCTGTATCCGGATCAATGGAACCAATTTGTCTGGCGGGCGTTCCCGCCATGATCGCATAGTCCGGGGTAGAGCGGGTAACCACTGAATTGGCACAGATCAGGTTGCACCGGCCAATCTTGACACCGCCTGTCACCGTAATGCCAGATGCCAGCCAACTGCCCCATCCGATGACAATGCTTTCATCCCCATCCGGTTCGGTCCGTCCGCTGAACCAGCCGGTCTGGGGATCAAACTTGTGATTTCCAGCTGCAATAGAACAATGGGGACCGATAAGGACGTTATCTTCAATGGTAACATCCCCGTTGACATAGGCATAAAGGCCAATGAACACATTCTGCCCCACCTTTTCCTTATCTCGAACCCGAACAATGGCGCCCGGTGCGATGCGTGTCTTTCTTCCCCCAAAGCCAAGGACATCCGCCCGGCGAAGATTTTCCTGATAATAGTCTCCCTGATTGGCATATCGGGTCAGAAGGGTAAAAATCTCATTTGAAAGCTTAATTTTTCCATTTTCATCCAGCTTTTCCAGTTCCTCAGATAAAAGCGCTGATAAGTTCATGGCGATCTCTCCTTCGTAATTGATGAAAGCTGCTGTAACCAATACAAAAGGGCCTGTTGCCTGATCAGACAACAAGCCTTTTGACACCGGATCCCATCAGTTGATTCCGGGCACCTCCTGCACTTCTGAAAATCAGAGCGCCGTCAGGTGTTCTGCGGAATGTGCTACACATTCCAGCGGCGTACCGGTGGGATACTCTTCCTGCTCATACACAAAAACAGCCTGATCGCAAAGGGCCTTAATAGCGGCAAAATCGATAGTGCCGTCCTGGGCATCTACATTGTCCTTGCCTTTAATCTGCTTCAGATGGATAATGGGACAACGGTCACGATGCTTTTGCAGATAATCCAGCGCATCCAGTCCTGCGTACTCTACCCAGAATACATCCGGCTGCTGTATTACATACTGAGGATCCACATGGTCAAAGAGAACCTCCAGAGGATACTGGTCCTGGTCCTTCTTGAACTCAAAATCATGGTTGTGATAGCCGAAGATCAAACCATTTTCACAACAGATCCGGCCGATTCTATTAAACTCTGCCGCAATCTCTTTGGCATTTTCCACGCTGTTTACCTTGGCACCGGGGCAAATGATATAGGAAGCGCCAATGGTTTTCAGATAGGCAATGGTTTCTTCCAGCTCATTTGTCAGAAGGTCATAGCTCACATGGGCAGAAATTCCTTCCAGGCCCAATTCATCCAGCTTTTTCTTCATCTCTTCGGCCGGAATTCCACCAAATCCGGCAAACTCCACACCGGTATATCCCATGGCGGCAACCTTTTCCAGGGTTCC